>NZ_JBHTWX010000035.1:0-73582 GCF_042792155.1 Kitasatospora sp. NPDC056651
CCCTCGACGGACCGCGGCGCGGCTTTTCGGCAGGCACTACCAGGCACTACCAGGTGTTACCGGGTGTCAGCGGCGGCTGGTCACACCCGCTGCCAGAGCGCCGGGACGTTCGACGGCTCCCAGCCGATCTGCGCGGTGTGGCCCTGGAGGCAGCGGTAGCTGACCCCGTTGTAGGTCACCACGTCACCGGCCTGGTAGGTGGTGCCGGCGGCCCAGGTGCCACCCGGGTTCGGGTTGCCGGCGCCGACCGTCAGGCTGTACTGGGCGGTGTGGGTGGTGGAGCCGGCGGTGCCGGTCACGGTGATCTGGTAGGTCCCGGAGGCCGCCGCGGAGGAGGCCGAGAGGGTCAGGGTCGCGGACGAACCCGCCTGCACCGACGAGGGGTTGAAGCTCGCGGTGACGCCCGACGGCAGGCCGGAGGCGGTCAGGCTGACGCTCTGCGCGGTGCCCGAGGTGACGGTGGTGTTCACCGTCGCCGTGGTCGAGGCGCCGGTCTGGACGGAGCCGGAGCCCGGGTTGAGCGAGAGCGAGAAGTCGTTGCTGCCCGGGTTCGGGTTGCCGGAGCAGGTCGGGTCACCGGCCTGGGCGGGCACGCTGACCGCGTCCCAGGCGGCCTTCGTCTGGTTGAACAGGCCGCAGGTCGGGTCGAGGCTCTTGGCGGCCGTCAGGGTGGTGGTGCGGTAGCGCTTGTAGGTCATGCCGCTGGTCTTGAGCAGCATGCCGCCGTAGAAGACCTGGCCGGCCTGCTTGACGCCGATGCCGGTGACGGAGGAGCTGTTGCAGGTCGGGCTGGAGGGCTTGCCGCCGCCCGGGTTGGAGCCCAGGGACAGCAGGTAGAACCAGTGGTTCAGCGGGCCGGCGGCCGCGTGCACCTCGGTGCTGGGGATGGAGGAGGAGTAGCAGTTGGGGTTGTTGCTCACCAGCGAGGGGTTGTACATGTTGCGGATCGGGCCGTTGCCGACCAGGTTGATCTGGCGGCCGACCAGGTAGTCCGGGTAGTCGTAGGGCGCGGGCTGGTTGCTGTACTCCTTGGTCAGCGCGCCGAAGATGTCGCCGGTGCCCTCGCCGAGGCCGTTCTCGTTGTTGGCGCCGCCGGGGGTGTACTGGTCTATGCCGTGGCCGAACTCGTGGCCGACGACGTCCTGGGAGCCGATCCACTCGCCGGCCTGGCTGTGGCCGATCGACACGGAGCTGCCGTCCCAGTAGGCGTTGACGTCGTTGAGGCCGACCTTGATCGGCCAGCTGCCGCCGTTGCCGTCGTGCCCGTTGCGGCCGAGCCAGTCGCGGAGCATGTTCCACTCCTGCTGGGCGGCGTACATGGCGTCGCCGCAGCCGGTCTCCTTGCTGGAGGGGCTGCCGTTGCCCCAGGAGTCGGAGCTCTTGGAGAAGACCTGGCCGGTGCTGTTGTCGGAACAGCTCAGGCCCGGGCGGCTGGGGTCGCGCAGCGAGTAGGAGCCGCCGGAGTTGGTGGTGCTGATGGTGAGCGGGCCGGGGCCGTTCCACTTGCTGTTCACGGTGCCGGCGCGGGAGTCGTCGTAGCTGTCGACGATCTCGCCGGTGGTCGCGTCCACGAAGACGTGCACCCGGCTGGGGGCGCTGCCGTCGTGCCCGGTGAGGACGGTCTCCCAGGCGAGGCGGCTGGTGTCGTCCTTGACCCGGACGACCAGGCGGCGGGACTCCACCGAGTCGACGGCGGCCAGCTTGGTGCGGGCGGTCTTCTCCGCCTTGTCCGCGCCGATCTTCGCCTTGGTGGGCGCGTTGACCGGGCCGCGGGCGGCCGACTGGAGACCGCGGACCTTGCCCTGCCCGTCGGAGAGCACGACGGCGTCGCCGCCGACCACGGGCAGGCCGTGGTAGCTGCGCTCGTACGAGACGGAGTAGAGGCCGCCGAGGAACGGGGTGACGGCCTTGCGCTCGTACGTCTCGTCCTGGCCCTTGGCCAGCGCGTCCAGCCCGCTCGCGGCCGCGGCGTCGGCGGCGTTCACGGCGGCGGCCAGGGCGCTCGGCGCCGGGGCCGGGGTGGGCGCGGCGGTGGCCGGCCCGGCGGTGGCGGCGATCATGCCGGCCAACACGGTCAGGGTGGTCGCAGCGGTCAGCAACCGGCCGGCGGAAACTCTGTGTTGCATCGAGGCTCCTTGCATGTGGGGGTTCCTCGACGCGGACGGCATGGCTGGTGGCACACCGCAGGGCCGTGTTGTGGGGACGGCCGTGCGGGCCGTCCGCGCTCGGGTTCCCGAACACTCACACGACGTCATGACCGGGTCAATGGTTTGGACCTCTGGGGCCCGGCGTTGGCAAGTTCTGTCAAGTCCGCAGGGTCGGCTCCGCGCCGAGCTGGGCTTTCCTTCGAGTGGTTGAGACCACGTCAGAGGTGGGAGAGCGGCGGCGGGTCCACCGGCCACCCGTCGGCGGTCAAGGCGGCGGTCAAGGCGGCGGTCAAGGCCGGCCCGATGTCGGGACGGAGCGAACAGCCGCGCGGACGGAGCGTCATCCCACCATCTGACAAAGCGATCAACCTATCCGTGGCGGCACAAGGGCGCTAGGCTGCGGGCTTCCGAGCCGGCACCTGACAGTCCGCGCCCGGCTGGTGCTTCGGGCAGCCCCTCACCCGGATCCCGCCAGCCCCGGTGCGTCCCGTCCTCTTTGGTGCCGGGGACTGTGAAGGGATCTGAAGGAGGGGCGGATGGAGTCGCATTTCGCACGGGCGGTGCGGTCGGGCAGACGCCGGACCGAGGCTTTCTCCCGCGGCTACCGGCGGGTGGCCCCCGCGGTCCTGCGGATCAGCGTGGGGCTGGTGTACCTCTGGTTCGGGCTGCTCAAGTTCGTCCCCGGGGCCAGCCCCGCCGAGGACCTCGCCACCCGCTGCATGAGCGTGATGACCTTCGACCTGGTGCCACCCGGCGTCTCACGGCCGCTGCTGGCGCTCATGGAGGTCCTCATCGGGGCCGGCCTGGTCACCGGGCTGCTGCTGCCCCTCACCCTGGCCGTGTTCTTCGTGCACATGGCCGGGGTGTTCGCGACGCTCGCCCTGCTGCCCGACGACGTGTGGGTGGACGGCGTCCCGCCCGTCCCGACGATGGACGGGCAGTACATCCTCAAGAACATCGTGCTGATCGCGGCCTGTCTGACCGTCGCCACCCGGGGAGCCGAGCGGGCCGAGCCCGCCAAGCCCACCGAGCGCGCCGGGCCGACCCCCGGCGAACCCGCCGCCGCGGCCCCCGACCCGGCGCGGCCTCCGGTCGGACACCGGCTGGCGGTCGGGCACCGCCCGTCACCGTAGAGCGGCGCGGGCGGGCGGGCGGCGCGGAAGGTACGGGCCGGACCGGGGCGGCTACTTGACGGTCTTCGCCAGCGGCACCGCCAGCTGCATGATGTTCGGCAGCCGGCCCAGGATGTCGTCGCCGCTGAGGAACAGCGCCTTGTCCCCGATCCGGGTCACGACGATCTCCGAGCTGCTGTACGGGCCGGTGGGCACCCGCTTCATGTCGAAGGCCTCGTCACCGAGCCCCGGTACGGGCTTCAGCGTCACGGTCATCGGGATCGAGATGCCGTCCACGCTCTTGCCGGTGAAGGTCTTGCAGCGCTCCGCGTACGCCCGCAGGTCGGTGAGCAGCTGGGCCGCGTCGCCGGGGCGGTAGGCGCCCAGGTAGACCTGGACCATGTGCTTGTCGTCGTAGACCTCGTTCATCGCGCCCGAGAGCATGTAGCCCTGGGAGAAGATGGTCCCGGCGAGCCGCATCTGGTTGCACGGCTCCTTGATCTGCGGCGGGTCGCCCCGGTAGTCGTTGATGGCGGTGCCGGTGTCGTGCTCGTTGCCGTCGCCCTTGATCGTCCACCCGGCGGGCAGGACCGCGGCGGTCGGCAGGAACGCCTTCAGGTCCACCCCGGTGAGCGGCGGCGGGCCGCTGGGCGTGCTGCTGGGGGTGCCGAACGCCGGGGCGCCGGAGGTCCCGAGCGTCGGTGCGGCGGCCGGGCCGGTGCCCGTGGAGGTGCTCGGGGCGGCCGTCGGGGAGGTGGGGCCGGCCGCGGTCCCGGTCGGGATGTCGTAGATCGACCCCGAGCTGGAGGAGCATCCCGTGACGGCGGCCGCGGCCATCGCGGCCGCGCCCACCGCGAGCGGGATCCTGACGGTGGATCGGACCATGGACACAAGGACCCCCGTGGGTTCGTAGTCGAATGCGGTGTTTCGTACACAGGGGTGTCACCCCCCGGCAGTGACCATACCGTCGGCCCGGCGCGACGCCCGACCGGGTTTCCGCCCCGGCGCCCTGACGGGCCGCCATCTCCCGGCCCGGCCACCGGACAGCCGTGTGCACGGTGGGAATCGTGCCCGATCCACCCGGCCGACGACATGAGTATCCGTACTCAACCCGCTTCCGGGGCTGGGCCGGGCAGAGCGCCCGGACCCGCGGCAGGCGCCCCTGTTAGCCTGATTGGCATGTTCAGGAGGGGATCCGTACGGCAGGCGGGCGGCGGGGCGGGTACCGGACCGCAGCGAGCGCTGATCATCGCCACTTTCGTCAGCAGGGTCGGCAACGGTCTCTTCAACACCGCCGCCATCCTCTACTTCACGCTCGTGGTGCACCTGCCCGCCGCCCAGGTGGGAGCGGGCCTGACGATCGCCGGTCTCTGCGGCCTGGCGGCCGGGGTGCCGGCGGGGAACCTGGCCGACCGGTACGGGCCGCGCGCGGTCTGTCTGACGGCCCAGAGCCTGCAGGCCGTCACCACGGCGGCGTTCGTCCTCATCGACAGCTGGTCCGCCTTCGCGCTGGTCGCCACCCTGGACCGGCTGGCGGCCACGGCGGGCAGCGCCGCGGGCGGCGCGCTCATCGCCAGGGTCGGCAGCGAGAACCCGGCCGCCTTCCGGGCCAGACTCCGGACCTTCGTCAACCTCGGCTTCGTCGTGGGCTCCCTGGGCGCGGCCCTCGCCATCCAGATCGACACCCGCGCCGCCTACAGCGCGCTGATCCTCGCCAACGCCGCCAGCTTCGCCGGCGCCGCCATGGTCGCCTTCCTGGGCATCCCGCGCTACCGACCGCTGGAGCGGCCCGAGGAACACCGCCAGTGGGCCGTCCTGACCGACCGGCCGTACGTGTCCTTCGTCGCCCTCTACGGCGCCATGGGCCTGCAGTACCAGAGCATCTCCCTGCTGCTGCCGCTCTGGCTCAGCGCCCACACCGGCGCGCCGCGCTGGACGGTGGCCGCGGTCTACGCGGTCAACAGCGCCGTCTGCGTGCTGCTCCAGAGCAGGCTCGGCTCCACGGTGGAGACCCCCCTGGAGGGCGGGCGCGCCCTGCGCCTCGCCGGGATCCTGTTCCTCGTCAGCTGCCCGCTGATGGCGCTGACCGCCGACGTTCCCACCTGGGTCGCGCCGGTGCTCGCCGTCCTCGCCGTGGGCGTCCACAGCGTCGGCGAGGTGTGGGAGTCCTCGGGCGGCTACGCGCTCGGCTTCGGGCTCGCCCCCGGCCACGCCCAGGGGCAGTACCAGGGTTTCCTCGGCATCGGCTTCGACGCGGGCCAGGCCCTCGCCCCCGTGATCCTGACCGGCGTCGTCCTCGCGCTCGGCCACACCGGGTGGCTGCTCCTCGGCGTGTTCTTCGCCGCGCTGGGCGCGGCCGGCCCTGCGGTGGCCGCCTGGGGCGAACGCACCCGGCCCGGGGAACCCTCGGCCGCCGTGACGGCCCGGAAGTAGGCGGCGGATTGTCGATTCGTGGTCGAAGTTGCCATGGAATTATCGATAGGTATGTTGATCTCCAGCCGGTATCCGGTACGACAGACCGGCACCGATGAACGGGAGATTTGGTGAGCAGCGCAATGGAATGGCTTGAGGAGGTGTTCGACAACGGTTTCTCCGTGACCTTCGCGGAGGGCCTGGAGGCGCGGGAACTCCTGCTCAGGCTGGGCTGTGACGCCGAGAGCCTGGAGATGATCGACCAGGAGGACGCCGAGGAGCGGCAGCTCGAGGACGACGACGTCACGATGATCCGGGCCGGGGTGCACGACGGGTGGGCGTTCGCGGTGCAGGCCTGGGGGGCGCGGGTGTTCGGCGACGGGGTCCTGGAGAAGGTCTCCGCCGGGACGCGCGCTCTCGCGGTGGTGAGCACGGCGAGCATTCCGTGGTTCACGTACTGCGAGGACACGGACGAGGTGTGCGGCTTCGATCCGGGCATGCCGTGGATCCGTCACGGCAGTGACCCCGACCGGTTCGACTCCGTGATGGCGGAGGTCGGTCTGAACCCCTCCGCGCAGACGCCCGAGCCCGGGTCGGTCGCCGGGATGCTGAAGCTCGCCGAGCGGGCGTTCGGGGTCGGCCTGCCGTACGAGGACGTGGTCACCGAGGAGCTCCTCGGCGGGGTGGTCCCCGAGTAGGGGCGCGCCCCGAAGCGGTCGTGCGGGCGGGAGTCGGGCCCCCGCCGGGTCAGGCCTGCCGCTCTCACGGAAACGGGCGAATGGGAACTCGTCGCACGACGGGTTGTTCTCCTTGCCCGCGACACCCGCCGGGTACGCGACGAACGAACTGTCGCAGATCCTCCTGCGGTTCAGCTCGAAGACGGTGGGGTCGGACACCCGATGGAGCGGGCTGTTGTGCCGCTTGCTGCCGGGGTAACTGTCGAGCTTCTCCTGGAGGACCCAGTAGAAGACGCACCCCGAGTCGGGAATAACGCTCGAATATCCTTCGTAATCCAATCATGTGTCAGTCCCATCAAATTTCGGGGCACTTACCCCTCCGGACGGCATGGATCGAGCGTGTACGGATGATGAGCAGGTAAAGAAGCCTTCGGACGCCGCCGCCTGGCGGCCGCCGTCGACCAGCCGCTCGGCCTACGGGGGCCGCGGACGCCGGCCACGGCGGTGGGCGGCCCGGCCCGCGAGAGGCCCGCACTCCCGCCGAACCGTCACCTCGCGACCTCCCGGCCGACCTTGACACCCTCCCGCCGCCAAGACCATGATTCCATTAATTGACTAGTGGAATTGAGGGTGTGCGCATGTCAGACGCATTCGCTCCGCACAGCTCGCCCGGCGCCTGGGCCCTGGAGGCCCGAAGCCTGGGGAAGCGCTACCGCCGCGGCTGGGCGCTGCGCGACTGCTCGTTCCGGCTGCCGGCCGGGCGCATCTGTGGACTCGTCGGCCCCAACGGGGCGGGGAAGAGCACCCTGCTGGGGCTCGCCACCCAGCAGATCCGGCCGACGGAGGGCGAGCTGCTGGTCTTCGGGGTTCCGGCGGGCGACGCGGCGACGAGGCCGAGGATCGCGTTCCTCGGTCAGGACAAACCGCTGTTCAAGGGGTTCACCGTGGCGGAGACGCTGCGCCTGGGCGCCGAGCTCAACCCCGCCTGGGACACGGCCTCGGCCGAGCGGATCGTCCGGGCCGGCCAGGTGCCGATGGACGCCCGGATCGGTACCCTCTCGGGCGGCCAGCACACCCGCGTCGCGTTCGCGCTCGCCTTCGGCAAACGGCCCGACCTGCTGATGCTGGACGAGCCGATGGCCGATCTGGACCCCCTGGCCCGCCACGACCTGAGCTCCCTGCTGATGGCGGAGGCCGCCGAGCGCGGCATCACCGTCGTGATGTCCTCGCACCTGCTGGCCGAACTGGAGGACATGTGCGACTACCTGCTGGTCCTCGCCGGGGGCCGGGTCCGGCTGGCGGGTGACACGGAGGCACTCGTCCCGGCCCACGCGCTGGTGACGGGACTGGTCACCGACGGGGACCCGCTCGCCCCGCTCGCCCCGCACACCGTCGTCGAACACCGCGTCCAGGGACGGCAGTTCCAGGCGCTGATCCGGCCCAACGGCCCGCTGCGCCCCGAGTGGGAGGCTGTCGAGCCGACCCTGGAGGAAGTGCTGCTGGCACACCTGCGCTCGCCGGACGCGCCCGCCCTGTACACACCCGGCGCCCGCCACGAGGCCGAAGGGACCCGCGCCGCATGAACACCACCCTGACCGACACCCCCCTGACCGACACCCCCCGGACGGCCGTCCGGCGCCCCGGACGCCGACTGCTGGGCGGGGTGAACTGGCTGGTCGTGCGCCAGCACCGCGCGGCCCTGCTCACCGTGGCCGCCGCGGTCGTGCTCGGTTCCGCCTGGATCGTCTACCAGCGCGACCGCATGGCCGGAAACCTCGCGGCGATCGGCTGGCCGGACAAGCAGCCACCGCTGCCGCTGCCCGGCGCGCAGGACATCAACCTCACCATCACCGCGCTGGGCACGCTGCCGATCCTCCTCGGCGTCTTCCTCGGCGCCCCGCTGATCGCAAGCGACCACGAACGCGGCACCCTGCAACTGGTCACCACCCAGTCGGTGTCCCGCCGCCGGTGGCTCGCGGCCAAACTCGGCTGGAGCTACACGGCGGCCCTGCTGGCCGGCGCGGTGCTCTCGGCGTTCTTCACCTGGTGGTGGAAGCCCTACCGCGCCGTGTTCCCGAGGCCGTGGTACGAGGGAGGCATCTTCGACCACACCGGACCGATGCTCCCCGCGATGTGCCTCTTCCTCGCCGCGGCCGGGATCGCCATCGGCACGCTGACGCGCCGGGTCATCCCGGCGATGGCGGTCACCTTCGGGTTCTCCATGGCCGTCCAGATCGTCTGGGACCGGCTGTACACGCACCTCGCGCCGGCACGGATGTTCAGCTCTCCCTACGGTGGATCCATCCACGAGAAACTGGACGCTCCGATCGAACTCGACCGCTGGGTCGGTACCGCCGACGGCCGCCTCTACGGCTGGGGAACGTGCGCGAAGGAGACGGCGGCGGCGTCCGACGCCTGCCTGAAGGACCACGGGATCGTCAACGACGTCATCAAGTACCTCGACTTCGGCCAGATGCCGGCGATGCAGTGGACCGGGGCGGGCATCCTGCTCGCGGCCACCGCGGTCGTCACCGTCGGCACGGTGTGGTGGGTGTCCAGGAAGCTGTAGGGGCACGGCACCGTGCGTGACACGCGTATCGTTTCCACAGCACGAGACAGGGGGTGAGACGAGTGGTCATGTTCCGCATCAACAAGCGCAGCGGAGTGGCGACGTACCTCCAGATCGTGCGCCAGGTCGAACAGGCGCTGCGGATGGGCGCCCTGGAACCCGGGGACCGGCTGCCGACGGCCGCCCAGGTCGCGGCGGACACCAAGGTCAACCCGAACACGACCCTCAAGGCGTACCGCGAGCTGGAGCGCGCGGGGCTCGCCGAGGTCAGACAGGGGGCGGGCACCTTCATCACCCGCTCCCTGGCACCCGCGCAGGAGGGCCCCGCCTCGCCGCTGCGGGCCTCGCTGGCCGCGTGGATGGACGAGGCGCGGTCCCAGGGGCTCGGCGGCGAGGAGGTCACCGCCCTGTTCCTGGCGGCGCACGCGGCGGCCTTCCCCGCCGGGACGGACGGCTGACAGCCGGGGCGGCCCCGGGAGCCCGGGCCGTCGGAGCACGGGCTGTCGGAGCACGGGTCGCCCGGCCCGGTCAGCAGGCCCTGGTGCTGCGCCGACGGCGCAGCACCAGGCGCAGGGCGAAGCGCAGCCGGCCGGTGGTGGGACGGCCCGCGAGGACGGCCTCGAAACGGCGCTGGTCACGGGCCGCGCGCAGCACCGCGACGTCGTGGGTGCCGGGGGCGGGCGGGGCGGGCTCGTCGCGCTGGGCGGCCCGGTAGCTGTCGAAGAGGTGCTGCTGCAGTGCGTTCATGCGCTCACCTTCCACCGGGGCCGCCACGCCGGTCCCGTCGATTGACGGCCCTCGTCAAACGGCGTGCGAGCTCCCCCGCCCGGCCCGGCATCATTGGGGAGTGAGCGTGACCATCGACATCACCGGACTGCCGCACGAGCGGATCACCTTCTGCCCCTCGCCGCTGGCCGAGCTCGGCAACGCGCTGCACGCGCTCGCCGAACCCGCCCACCACGCCAGGCTGCACGCCTGGACGACGGCGACCTCCGCCGCGCTCGAAGCGGAGCTGGCCGACCGGCTGCTGGAAGCCGACTTCATGTGGCGCTCGACACGCTCCGACTTCCTGATGCCCGCCCAGCCGCGGGACACCCTCGCCGAGGAGCTGGACGACCTCGACCGCATGGACGACGAGAGGTTCGTCGGCGCGGCCCTGGAGATCTCGTGCAGCACCAGCCACTACCCCAAGGGCCTGCCGTCGCCGCTGGTCGACGCGTGGGCACGGCGCCGCGCGCTCGACCTCGCGGCGGCCCGCGGCCCGCGTCAGGCGGCGTTCGTCGAGCGGATGCTCGCCGAGCCCACCGCCACCCGCGCCTGGATACGGCGCCTGCTGGAGGACTGCGACCAGGCGTTCTTCGCCGACACCTGGCGCCGGGTCGGCGTCCAGCTCGCCGCCGACGCCCGGCACAAGACCGAGCTGCTGCGCCGCAAGGGCCTGGCCGAGGCCCTCGCGGCGGCGTCCTCGGCGCTGAGCCTGGAGGAGGACGGGAACGGCAGCCGCATCGTCGTCGACAAGCTGGTGCACGGGCGCACCGATGCCCGCGACACCGCCGTCACCCTGCTGCCGACGGTCTTCGGCTGGCCGCACCTCTTCTCCCTGTACTCGCCGGGCTGGCAGCCCGTGATCCAGTACCCCGTCGCCTCCCACGAGGTCGGCGGCACCGAGCCGGTGGAGACGGTCAGGCTGCGCCTGGAGGCGCTGACCCACCCGATGCGGATGAGCATGTGCCGCAACCTGGCGCGCAGCGCGTACTCGACCAGCGAGCTGGCCGACGCGTACGGCATCACCGCCCCCGAGGTCTCCCGCCACCTCGCCGTCCTGCGGAAGGCCGGACTGCTGATCACCCGGCGCCGGGGCCGCTACGTCCTGCACCAGCTCGACCTCTCGGTGGTCGTACGGCTGGGCAGCGACTTCCTGGAGTCGGTGCTGCGGTAGGGGGCTGATCACACGGTGAGGCCGTCACCGTTCCCGCGCCCGGCCCCGGCACCGCCCGTACAGCAGCCCGCCGATCGGTGTACGGCGGGGCTGCTGTACGGGCGGTGGAGCCCCGGGGGTGTCAGCCCAGCGGCAGCTCCAGCCGGGCCTCACTCCCGCTCACGGAGCTGACCGTGGTGGTGGTGAGGGCGGGGAGGTCCGAACCCGCGTAGGAGTAGAGCGGGTCACGGCTGTTGACCACCAGGGCGAGCCGGTGCCCGACCGGCAGGTCGTAGGAGACGGCCTGGAGGAGCCAGGCGACGGTGGTGTTGACGTTCGGGGTCAGGTCGGTGGCCGTGTACGGCTCGTGGGTGATGATCCGGGCGGTGCCGTCCGGGGCGACGTCGTACAGGTAGGCGACCACCGTGGCGGCGTCGGTGCTGCTACGCACGGTGAGCCGCACCGTGGCGGCGCCCCGGATCCGGCGGGCCACCTCGCCGGATCCGGCCAGCGGGTCGGTCGACCAGACCAGCAGCTGGTCGCGCTCGAAGTTCGCCGGCTCGTACACCCTGGGGTTGCCGAACCACTCCTGCTGCCCGGTCTTGAGCAGCTCGCCCGCGACGGAGGAGGTGAGGGCGCCCGCCGCGAAGTCCCGCGACCATCCGACGGTCGGCTTGTCGGTCAGCGCGCCGTCACCGGTGTCGCCGGCGCCGGTGAGGTGCCAGTTCTCGCTGCCGGTGGTGACCTCCTGCCAGGCCTGGTACGTCTCGCGGCGCGCCGGGACGGTGATCAGCTTGGTGCCGCCCGGGATCGCGACCGTCTGGTAGGTGAACATGCTCTGGCTGCTCACCGCCGGCCAGTTCGGCACGTCGTTGTCCACGCCGAGCAGGTGGTGGTCCAGCCACTCGTAGGCCTCCCGCGTCGGCTCCGCCAGCCCGGGGAACGGCAGGCCGGTCACCAGCCCGGCCAGGCCGGGGCCCTCGGGGGCGCCGTGGTCGCCGATCCAGAGGTTCAGCCGCTTCGGCACGGTGAGCCGCTCGAAGAGGTCGAGCACCGGGTTGACCGGGAACAGCGTCTCGTGCCAGGTGTTCGAGATGAACGTCGGGATGCCCCGCGCGTTCGTCTGGTCGACGTAGGCCTGCGGGGAGCGTTCGGTGCCCCAGGCGACCACCTCGTCGAGGTTCCGGCCGTTCAGGAAGTCCTTGAGGAGCTGCTGCGTCTCCTCGTCGAACTTCTCCTCCAGCGGGCCGCCGGTGAAGTCGATCAGCGCCTGCACCGCCTCCAGGTGCCGGGTGCCGTTGTTGTACAGGCTGGTGGCGAGGTTCCCCCAGGTGCTCAGCGCGACCACGGCGTCGACCCGGCCGGCCGGGTCGTGCGCGGCGACCAGCTGGCTGATCCCGGAGCCGTAGGACTCGCCGAGGAAGCCGATCCGGCTGGGCTCCAGGGACTCCTGCGCGTAGTCGATCACGACCGAGCCGTCGGCCCAGTCGTTGGGCCCGGCCACGTCGATGAAACCCTCGGAGGTCGACGGCCAGCCCTTGATGCCGATGCCGCGCGGGGAGTAGGCCAGCACGTGGTAGCCGCGCTGCGCCAGCTTGAGGTATGCGTAGAGGAAGGGCAGCCAGCCGAACGGGTTCCAGCCGGCGGGCACGATCACCACGGGGTGCGGGGCGCCGTCGTTCAGCTTGATCGTGAACGACGACAGCCGGACACCGTCGTGCGAGACGATGCGGGGCAGTGCGATCGTGGCGATCCGCTGGACATCGGCCACCAGCTTCGAGAGCTCCGACGGAAGTTCGACGCCCTCCTCACCCTGGAGAGCAGCGAGCAGCGCCCGGGACACGTCGACGACAGCCTGGCTGACGCTGTGGCCTGGGCCCCAGACGCCGTTGGTGGCGATGTCGGTGAGCGTCGCTTCGGTGACCGACGGAGTCTGGTCACTGGTCATTCGGAACCACCTTCTCTGTGAACGGATGCCGACCGGAATCATGATCAGATCAGAGGAAGAACAGAACTGATACGCCATCAACATTCATCAGAACCAGTGATGTTGCTGCGATATCCACTCCCATCCGCCTCATCTGCGCTATGCACCGCGAAACCCGGCACCCCACTGCCTCGCCGCGCACAGCACACCCGCCCACTTGAACCGGGCGCTCGAACAGCGTCATCATCGGGATGCCGCCCGCCGGGCCGGCACTCCCGCGAACTCGGAGCCCGCGAGGGTGACTTGGGAGACATCGGAAGTGTCCGGCCGTGACGTCCGCCCGAGCGAACAAGGAGCAGCCCCGGTGATCGACTTCGACGTGCTGACCGACCTGGCCCTGCGCGAGGGCGTCGAGTGGATCGGCGTCGGCGTGGTCGTCCGTGACGCCTCCGGCCGGATCCTGATGATCCGCCGGGCCGCCCACGACGTCCTGCCCGGCCTGTGGGAGTACCCCGGCGGCGGCCGGGACGACGGCGAGGACGTGGTGGCCGGCGCCGCCCGCGAGCTGGCCGAGGAGACCGGGCTGAGCGGCCATCCGCTGGAGTACGTACGGCACCTGGACTTCACCGGCCACCACGGGACGCGCGGGCGGCAGTTCGTCTTCACCACCGTCGTCCCCGACGGCACCCCCGTCACCCTCTCCCCCGACCACGACGCCCACCGGTGGGCCGCCCCGGACCGGCTGCCGCCGACCGCGAACGACCGGCGCGAGGTGATCCGGTGGCTCACCGACCGCCTGGCGCGGCCCGGTTGGCGGCCGGCCGGCAACTACCTCACCGGCATCGCCCGGCCCAGCGCGTACGGCTGCTTCCTGGTCACCGACCCGCGGGGCCGCGTGCTGGGGATGCGTTCCGCCCTCGACCCGGACGTGTGGAACTTCCCGGGCGGCAACGTCGAACGCGGCGAGACCCCGTTCACCACCGCCCTGCGCGAGGCCGAGGAGGAACTGGGCCTCGACCTCGCCGCCGAGAACCCCGAGGCCGTCGCCCGCCGGCGCCTGGTCACCGTCGTCCACGAACAGGCCGGCGGCCCGTCCCCCGTCCCGGCCTGCGGCTACGTCTTCGACGGCGGCGCCCTCACCGAGGAGCAGCAGGCACGGATCCGCCTCGATCCGGCCGAGCACACCGAGTGGCGCTTCGAGAGCGCCCACGACTGGCGCTCCCTGATGACCCCCGACCGCTACCAGCGGCTCCGGCAGGTGCTGCGCGCCCACCGCTCCGGCGTCCCGCTCTACCTGGAGCGCCCCACCCAGGACGGCGACGACTTCGAGGGCGTTCTGGTCTTCGTCACCGACCGCGCGGGCCGGCTGCTGATGCACCAGCGCGAAAACCGGCCGGGCATGCCGTGGCCGGGCCACTGGACTCCGATCGGAGGCTGGCGCGAGGCCGACGAGACCGCCGAGGAGAGCGCGGTGCGCGAGGTCCGCGAGGAGGCCGGGATCGACATCAGCGGCCTGCGACCCCTCCCCGACCCGCACCACGACCTCGGCCTCCCGCTCACCCGCGTCCTGCACGCCGTCTGGGACGGCACCGAGAGCGAGCTGCGGCTCGGCGACGAGGGCCTGGCCGTGCGGATGGTCCCCCTCGACGACGTGCTCGACCTCAAGGTCCCTCCGTACCTGCGCCACTACCTGCCGCTGCTGGCCGAGGCCGCCCGGAGGCCCGCGTGAGCCCCGGCAGTCCAGCCCCCCAGGTCATCGGCGTGCACCTCGTCCTGGTCGAGGAGGGCAGGGTGCTGCTCGGGCACCGCAGGAACACCTCCTTCGCCGACAACCAGTGGCACACCCCGGCCGTTCACCAGGCAAGCCGCGTGTCGTGTCCGTTCCGATTCCGGGCTGGTAGGCGCGTCGGTCCGCCCAGCCGCATCCGGGCGTTCACCAGGGCTCGAGAGCGCTCCGGGACGAAGCGCCAACCGCCGCGTAACGAGAGCACGGAGGTCAGGTCGTCGACCGGACACGGTCAGGCCTGGACCAGGCGAAGCGATCGTGTTCTGTCTGGTTCATCCGGACCGGCCAGTGACCGGGCGGTTCCTCGGGGTGAAGAAGGACCCCCGAAGTCCGGCGCCACGTTGTCCAGCAGGTCGGCGGCCCGGGTGAAGCCCGGGACGTGGCGCATGTCCTGCCGGGCCCGCAGGGTGTCCGGGTCGTTGTCGCAGACCGCGACCAACTCGGCCCGGTTGGAGGCGAGCAGGCCGGGAAGGTGGTCTTCGAGTGCCTGGTGTCCGAGGCCGATGACCGCCGCGCGTCGTTTCATGGGCTGACTCCTTCCGCTTCGTGAGGGAGCTTGTCGATGCGTGTCGAGTACAGCGCCAACTTCGCTTTCCTGGAAAGGCATTGTCTGTAGTCCCGGGGTTGTCCCGCGCTCGCGCGCAGTAGGCTTCCTGTCACTGTCGATGATGGAATTGGCCCCGTGGACGACCCGATCCGGCACCCCCTCGCCTACGCCCGTGAACTGCGCGGGTGGTCGCAGAGCGACCTCGTCGTGTTCCTCGACCGGGCCGCCCGCAAGCGCGGGCTCCGCTCCGGCGCGGACAAGACGGCCGTCAGCCGGTGGGAGAACTGGCGCAAGCAGCCGAACCTGGACTCCCAGATCCTGATCGCGGAGGCCTTCGACGTTCCGATCGCCGACATGGAGCTGTTCGGGTGGCCCGATTGGCTGCCCGGCCGTGAGGTTCCACTGCCGCTGGGATCGGCGTACACCGTCCAAGCACTTCGAGATGCACAGAGAGCCGCCATGGACCGCCGCAGCTTCATGACCTTCAGCGCCGTCTCGCTGGCCGGCCTCGCCGCCCAGTGGGCCACGATCGAGCCCGATCGCCTGACTTCCGCCCTCGAGGGCAGGACGGCCGTGGACCCCGGGCTCGTGGACTGGCTGGAGGAAACCAGCGCGAAGCTGACGACGCTGCCCACCGAACAGCGCCAGCACACGATCAAGCTGATGGACTCTCATCTCGCCACCGTCACCGACCTGATCGAGGGCGGCGGCCACGCCGAGCCCGTCGCCAAGCGACTGCACCTCCTGACCGCGTCACTGGCCACCACCTGCGGCTGGTACCGCTTCGACCAGGGCAAGCACTTCGCTGCGGGAAAGCTCTGGGCAGCGGCCCTGCAAGCCGCCAACGCCGCAGGTGACCGCGACTTCGGCGCCGGTGTGCTCTCCGACTTCGCCTACCAGTCGAACTGGATCGGCCAACCGAACATCTCGGTGGACCAACTCGGCCACGCACTGTCCGGTACCAAGCACCCCACCGCCCGGTCGCTGCTGTTCCTCCGGCGGGCCAGGGCCTACGCCGCGCTCGGCGAACGCTCCGCGTGCTACCGCGACCTGTCCGACGCCGAGACTGCGCTGTCGACGCGGGCCACCGACCCCGCGCCAGGCTGGTGCGCGTGGATGAGCCCCGCGGACCTCGCGGTCGACTCCGGCCAGTGCCTGCTCGATCTCGGCCGGGCCGACGAGGCGCACGTCAGGATGGCCGAGGGCCTGGCCCTCCTACCCAAGGCCCGGGACAAGACGCGCGGCATCTTCCTGACCTACCAGGCCAAGGGCTTCCTGCAATCGAACGACGTCGAGCAGGCCCTCGCCGTCACCACCGAATCCCTCGATCTGGCCACCCGCATCGGCGCCGAGCGGTGCATCACCCTGGTCCGCGAACTCTCGCCGACGTTCAAGCCGTACCGCCAGGTTGACGGCGTCGCCGATCTCATCGAGCGTGTCCGGTCTGCGTGACGGACACTCATATCGGAGTCACAAGTGATCAGCGGCCCGGCGAGGATGATCCGAGCCGCCGTGGGGCCGCCGAGCGCCGATCTGCGAAGCCCGGCCCCATGCGTCCCCCTACCGGTCGGAGTACCGTCCATGGAGTCCCTGCGTCAGGCCGTCTGCGTCATCGTCCACGACGAGGCCGCGGCCCGGATCCTCTGCGTCCACTACGCGGCCAACGGCTGGCCCGTGACCCCGGCGTGGACGATGCCGGGCGGCAAGGTCGAGGAGGGCGAGCGCCTGGACGAGGCCGCCGCCCGCGAGCTGCGGGAGGAGAGCGGCCTCACCGTCGACCCCGAGGAGCTGCGGCTGGTCCACACCGTGCAGGTCAGGGCCGGCTGGGACGGCGTGACCCCGTTCCTGCTCTCCGCGTTCGCCACCACGCGCTGGCGCGGCGAGCCGGCCAACACCGAGCCGGACAAGCACCTCGCCGTGGAGTGGCGGGACGCCGACGCGCTGCCGACTCCGATGTTCCCCACCGCCCACGCCGCCCTCACCGCCTACCTGAACGGCGGCCGGGGCTTCTCCACCCACGGCTGGGAGCCCGGCACGGGCCCCACGGTCCCCACGGGACCCACCGTCCCCACGGAGCCGCGCGCCCTGGTCGGGCCCGTCGAGAACGCCGGGGCCTGACGTGCCCGGCCGCCACCGCCGCCCGCCCGCACCCGACCAGGCCCGCCTGCTGCCCGACACCGACCTGCGGCTGCGCGCCATCGCCGAGGGCCGCACCCTCACCGACGAAGGCGTCGCCGCCCTCCCCGGCGCCACCCACGCATACGCCTACCGCACCCTCTACCGGCCCGACGGCAGGGTGGACGAGATCCTGGAACGCCTCGCCCCCGGCCCGCTCCACCCACCACCCGGCCTCCACCCCACCGACTGAACCCGTCGGTTCGGTCGTCCGGTCAACGGTGCACCCAGTCCGGCACCCACACGTCGCGCGGGGTTCGCGGGCAATCGGAGCGGCTGTGAGGAGAGCACGCTCGACGGGCGGCTCCGGTCGAGCGGGCGGTGCGGAGGACCTACCCGTCTGCACGGGGGCGCGGAGGGCGTAGGTGATGAATCCGCCGCGCTCACCGGTCGGTTCGAAGCCGGTCTTGCGGAGGACGCGGCCGGAGGCGGGGTTGTCCGGGCGGTGCTTGGCGCGGACCTCCGGCAGGCCGAGGTGGCCGAAGGCCAGGGCGAGGATCCTGCGGACCCCCTCGGTGGCGTAGCCCCGGCCCCAGGCGTCCGCGCGCAGGATGTAGCTGACGGCGGCGACGGGGCGGTCGCGGTGGAGTTTGACGACGCCGAGGAGGTCTCCGTCGACGTCGAGGCCGAGCACGTACAGCGTGCGCGGCGACTGTGCCGCTGCCGCCGTGATGTCGCGCAGGCAGGAGCGGGCTTCGTCTGCGTCCATCGCTGCCCGGCCCAGGTGCCTGGTCGACTCCGCGCCGTAGATCCGCAGCAGGGCCTCGGCGTCACCGGAGCCGAGTTCACGTAGCTCGATCACCCGTCCACCGCTTCGATGAGCCTGGTCAGTTCGGCGGCGGTGGGCCGGTCGTCGGGGGCGGCCAGCAGGGCGTAGCGCAGTCGGGCCTGGAGGGCGGGCCAGGGCATCGCGGTGGACATAGGGATCGCGCGGTGTGCGATGGCTTTGCGGATCGCTTCCACGGGCGCGTCCTTGTCGAGGCCGGCGGTGTCGTAGTCCAGGGGCCACGTGCCGGTGGCGCAGGTCCACAGGGTTCCGGCGAGGGCGTAGACGTCGGCGGTCTGCGTGGTTTCGACGGGCTGGGGGCCGTTGATGATCCGGGCGGCGAGTTCGGGCGCGGTGAGGTGGATCATCGTGCCGCCGAACGTCGGCCACGGGGTGCTGTCGAGCCTGCGGGACCAGGCGAAGTCGAGGAGGCGCACCGTTCCGTCCTCGCCGTGGATGCCGTGCGCGGGCTGGAGGTCTCCGTGCACCCACCCGTCGGCGTGGAAGTCCGCGACGGCGCGGCACAGTCCGGCGGCGGCGGTGAGGGCTTCGCTCTTCCCGCCCTTGCCCTTGCGCAGGGGCCGGAAGACCTGCCAGGTGGACGGCCCGCTCAGCCATGGGGTGACGTACCAGACGCCGTCGGCGAAGCGGCCTGCGGTCACGGTGTAGCCGGGGAGCTGGTCGAGGACGGAGGCTTCGCGGGCGGTGACCTCGGCGGCCTCGCCGGTGCCGAGTTTGATGCTCGCCGCACCGTGCGGACCGGTGGCCTTCCATACCGCCGAGCCCCGGCGGTCACTGACCGGTGCCAGCGTCAGCGGGCCACAGATCGCCGTAGCGGCCTTCACCGCTTCTCGGGCCTCGGCAGGGAACTCGCCCATTCTCGAACCGCCTTCCATTCGCAAGGGATGTGCTCGAAGACGTCGCGGCCGTCGTCGGCCGAGACCGCCAGGGCCGCCGCGAGGTCGGGGGTGGTCTCCAGGAATCGCGGGTCCATCTGCCGGACGCCCGCTCGAACCGGGAGGAACGAGAAGGGCGGCGGCGGGATCCGCTGCCCGCGTCGGCCGGACTCGACGGTGCCCTGGGGGAACTTGCCGAACATGACCCCGACCGGGGCGTACAGGTGTTTCAACGCCCAGTGCGGCCAGGCCATCAGCTCCCCGTGGCCGGTGCCCTGGCAGTGCCCGCGCAGCACGACGTTCTCGCACACGAGGACGCCGAACGGCCGGCGCATCAGCGGGCGGACCCACTCCGCGGCCTGGACTCCGGCGTGGAACAACTCGGCTTCCACGGCGTACCGGTGGCTGCCCGGGGTGATCTCGTAGACCGTCCACCCGGTCATGCCGCGCGAGGTGGACGGGCGAAGGAACGGGCAGTGCCCGTACAGCCCGGCGAGGTAGGCGTCCACGTCCACGCTGACGGGGTTCTCCGTCCGGGCTTCGGTGAGGCGCAGCGCCCCGGCGGTCGGCCGGGACGCTCCGTCGGATTGTGCGGTGGTCACCGGGTGGTTACCGGTGGGGTCAGGTCGTCGCCGTCGCCGTCGCCGGGCTCGGGCGCGCAGTTCCACTCGGCCCACACCTCGCCGGTCTCGCGGTAGCGGGCCAGGGCCTCGGTGTCGAGCGTGCCGTCGGCGTTGGTGAACCAGATCTCGGGCAGGGGGCCGTAGGCCTCCTCGTACGCGCTCACCCAGGGGATGAAGCCGGTGCCGGCGCCCTCGGTGTGGGCCAGCCTGCGGCCGGCGTGCCGGAACGCGAACGCCTCGTACGCGGACGGGGTGGCGGTGAGCCGGTGCCACGCCGCGTCGACGGCGGTGGAGAACATCTGCGGCGCGGCCTGGCCCGCGTCGATCCGGCGCGCGGCGATCGTGAAGAACCTGCCCAGCTCGTCCAGCGCCGGCGCGGGGCCGGGCGTGGGGGTGATGCTCATGGGCTTCTCCCATCAGGGTTGGCGCTGCCTATCCGAACGGGGACGGGCAGCGGTGAGGGTGGTGCGGACCCGGCCCGCCATGACCCATTCCGAACGGGCCGGGAGTTCGTGGCGCGCAGCTCGGTAGGTGCTACGTCCGGGCGGGGGCGAGCGCGGCCCGCAGCGCGGCGCGGCGCTGGGGCGTCCGAGCGCGGGTGATGCAGTCGTGACAGATCAGGTGGCAGGTGCTCTGTTCGTCACCGGGGGCGTGAAGCACAGTGCCCGCGCAGACCAGCGTCTCGCGGCGGCAGACCCAGCAGGTCCCCTCGCGGTAGCCGTCGGGCCGGTCCACGGACGGGGCACTCGCGGCTGCGTCGGCCGCTCGGTAGTCCTTCAGCGGGCTCCAGCCGGCAGACAGCCGAGCCAGCTCGAACTTGGCCGGGCCGGTTACGACTTCGCGATACACCCGTGGGGTGGTGCGTCTCGCCATTGATCCTTCCTCCGACCCCGGGGCCGCCTCGGAGGGGGGCACCCGGAACTGCTGACTCTCTGTTGGGGGGTGAGGGCTGCCGCACCCGGTCTACGGCAGGCATCAAGGTTGTTCGCAGGAGACCAAGTGGGCACTAGGCTTCCGCTGTCACCGCCGATGCCGTAGTCATGAAGTTACGGCCGGTGAAACCAGGGTTCGACGGACTGCCAGTACGAGTTACCCGGACGATCGAGGCCAAGGGGGCCCGGAATGGCCGCTCGGACACCACCGAGGCGCACCGAAACACTGACTGGCAGTCAGCCCGAGCCCGCGCGGGTCCCGGAAGGGGTGATCTCCGGCTTCCTGTTCAAGGTCATCCGGGAGCAGATCCCGAGGACTCAGGACGAGCTGGCCGTGGACCTGGGCATGGACAAGAGCACCGTCCAGGGCTGGGAGTCCGGCCGCCGCCCGCTCTCCTCCACCAGGGCCGGGAACCTCGTGGTACTCCGCCGGAAGCTGATCCTGCTCGGCGCACCGACCGGACTGGTGGACCTGATCAGCCTCGCGATGGACGCGGACTTCGTCCTCGGCGAGATACTGCGGTCCCGGCCCGCGAAGGCCGACGTTCTGGAGCACCCGCTGGCCGGCTGGGTCCTGACCCGGGACACCACGCACATGATCGGCTGGGCCGTCAGCGGGGTTCTGCCCGGAGCGGTGGCCGCCGAGTTGAGCATCCCTGCCGCCCGACGCGGGCCGGTCTCCGCTGCGCCGCTCCTCGGGCAGGACGTGCGCTCGCGCTTCTTCGACAACCTCCGGCACACCGCCGATCTGGTGGAGGCCGGGGGCGAGGACACCGCCTTACTCCGGAGACAGGTCTGGTACCTGTCCTCCTACGACCGGACTCGCGACGTGGTCGAGTGGTTTGGTGGGATGCGGCGCCGAGGCCGAATTCCCTCAGTCGGTTCGGGGTGGTCACCCCGCTGGGCCGAGGCCCGGTCGGTCGCGGCAGCATTGGCGCGGCAGGGGGACCCCGAGCTACTCCGGGACTTCATCGCCCGCTCGATCACCGACAACGACGACTTCGAGACCGCGAACCTGAACTACTGGGCTCACTGGCTCGGGCTCGACTCACGTCCCCAGACCAGCGATGACTTCATGGCCGAGCAAGAACGCCCGGCGTGGGACGCCTCCTCGCTACTGCGGCAGTTCGCCATCCGGCTGGACCGCGCGGGCGAGTACACCGACCTGTACGTCCATTCGATCTGGGCGCTCATGCTCACCCGACGCGGCCTCGCCGATGCGGACCCCCGAACGGCCTGCGGCCTGGCGGCACGAGTGCGCACGTTGCTCGATGGTGACGGCCTTTCACAGCAGTCCCGTCGCGAGTTGGAGTCTGTGCACTACGGTCTGCGGGTAGGCGGCTACAGCAACAGTCGATCCAACAGTGAAGGACAGCAATGACGGACGACAAGCAGGCGAGGGGCACCGCGAGCTACCTGTTCGAGGCGGGAATGCTCAAGCGGGCGAAGCGGTCCGGCTGGTGGATCGCTGGGGTCAAAGACCCTGAGACGATCGCCGAGCACTCGTTCCGGACGGGCGTCGTCGGCGCGGTGCTCGCGATGATGGAGGGCGCCGACCCGGCCAAGGTCGCCCTGCTGTGCCTCTTCCACGACACCCAGGAGACCCGGGTCAGCGATATCCCGCACATCGGTCGGCGCTACCTCACCGCCTCCTCGAACGAACGCGTGACCGCCGACCAGGTCAGCGCCGCTCACCCGGCCGTCGTTGCCGGGGTGCAGGCCATCGTGGAAGAGTACGAGAACGCCGGGAGCCTGGAAGTCACCGTCGCCCATGACGCGGACAAACTGGAGTGCCTGATCCAGGCCGTGGAGTACCGCGAGCAGGGATACCAGAACGTCCAGCCGTGGATCGACAGCAGCCTCGGCAGTCTCAAGACCGAGTCGGCTCGCACCCTCGCGGAGGCAGCACTGACCATGACGTCCGTGGAGTGGCAGAAGATCTACCTCGCGTGACGCCACCCACGCGTGTCCTCGAGACCGCCCCCGAAGGCCCCCTGGCCTATCTCCACCTGGTTCGCTTCTCGTCTCCCCCCCCGTCCCTGTCGGAGGCGGGGGGGTATTTCGTTCCGGGGCCTCGTCACGCGTTCACGAGGAGGGGGCTGCTGCCGCCCGACGCCGACCTGCGGCTGCGCGCCATCGCCGAGGGCCGCACCCTCACCGACGAAGGCGTCGCCGCCCTCCCCGGCGCCAGGATCGGGACGGCCGCCGTGATCACCCAGGGAGTGACGGTCGGCGCCGGTGCGGTCGTCGCCGCGGGCGCGGTGGTCACTCGTGACGTTCCCCCCGGCACCGTGGTCGCGGGAGTGCCCGCCCGGGTGATCAAGACGACCGGCTGAGCCCGACCGGCGGTCAGTCCTGAAGGGCGCTCGGCAGGTGGAAGCCGACCTCGGCGCCGCCACCGGGGGCGGCGGTCGCGAAGACGGTGCCGTGGTCGGCGGCGACGAGGTCGTGGACGATGGCCAGGCCCAGCCCCGAGCCCGGGGTGGCCTGGGTGCCGGCGGCGCGGAAGAAGCGCTCGAAGACGGCCTCCCGGTCGCCGGGGGCGATGCCGGGCCCGTGGTCGCGCACGGACAGCCGGGTGCCGGTGACCCGGATCTCCACCGGGGTGCCGTCCGGGCTGAACTTGACGGCGTTGCCCACCAGGTTGTCCACGCAGCGTTGCAGTGCGCGCGGGCGGGCCAGCACCGGCACCGGGCCCTCGATGGTGACGGCGATCTCGCGGCCGGTACGGCGCTGGAAGCGCCGGGCGCTGTCCTCGGCGGCGGTCGGCAGGTCGAGCGGCTCCGGATCCTCCGCGGTCCACTGGTCGGTGGCCAACTCGACCAGCTCGCGCACGATTTCGTCGAGCGCGACGGTCTCGGTGACCAGGGTGGCGAGGATCTGCTCCTCGTCCTCGGGGGCGAGCCGGCCGCGGGCGCGCTGGAGGAGTTCGGCGCAGCCGCGTACCGAGGTCAGCGGGGTGCGCAGCTCGTGGCTGGCGTCCTGGACGAGGCGCTGCTGCTGCTCGCGGGAGCGGCGCAGCGCGCCGACCATCGACTCGAAGGCCCGGGTGAGGCCGCCGACCTCGTCGCGCCCGGCGGCGGGCAGCGGGGTGGCCAGGTCGCGGGTGGTGGTGATGTGCTCGGCGGCGCGGGCCAGGCGCCGCACCGGGCGCAGGATCCGGCCGATGACGAGCCAGCTGAGCAGGGCGCAGGAGGCCGCTGCCGCCGCGCTGGTGGCGGTGATCCGTCGCAGGAACGCCTCGTCGACCTCGGCGGCCCCGGCGTAGGTCTGGCCGACCATCACCGCCCCTTGCCCGTCGGGGCGGGCCTGGGTGAGGACGCCGTAGGGGGTGCCGTCGACGGTGACGTCCTCCTGGTGGGAGCCCTGTCCGGTGCGGGCCACCTCCAGGGCGCGGGCCGAGACCGGCAGGGCGGGGCCGTCCGGGGTCAGCGGGCGTGCGGTGCCGTCGGCGGGCAGCAGCTGTTCGACGGTGTCGGGCCTGGCGAGCGGGAGGCGGCCGAGGTCCAGGGCGTCGAGCACGGTGTGGGCCCGGTCCTGGAGGCTCCGGTCGAGCTGGTCGGAGACCAGGGTGCTGACGCCGCGGTAGGCGGCGGTGACGGGCACGGCGATGGCCAGCAGGACGGAGGCGAGGACCACGAGGCCGATCCTGGTGCGCAGCATCAGGCGGTCCTGACGGTGTAGCCGACGTTGCGCACGGTGTGGATCAGCCGGGGCTCGCCGTCCTCCTCGGTCTTGCGCCGCAGGTAGCCGACGTAGACGTCGAGCGAGCGCGAGTCGGTGTCGAAGTCGTAGCCCCAGATGCGCTGGTAGATCTGGTGGCGGGTCAGGACGGTGCCCTGGTTGCGCAGGAGCAGTTCCAGCAGGTCGAACTCGGTCTTGGTCAGGTCGAGCCGGCGGGTGCCGCGGTGGGCCAGCCGGGCGGCGGGGTCCAGGGTGAGGTCGGCGAGGCCGAGGCCGGCGCCTCCGGCGCCCTCGCCGTCCTCGGCGCGGGGCGGCTCGGTGCGGCGCAGCAGGGCGCGTATCCGGGCCAGCAGTTCCTCGGTGGCGAAGGGCTTGGCGAGGTAGTCGTCGGCGCCCGCGTCCAGCCCGGCGACCCGGTCGCCGAGCTGGTGGCGGGCGGTGAGGACCAGGACGGGCAGGCGGTCGCCGCGCCGGCGCAGCATCCGGCACAGCGCGAGGCCGTCGAGGCGGGGCATGACCACGTCCACCACGGCGAGGTCGGGGCGCCGGTGTTCCAGGAGCTCCAGGGCCTCCTGGCCGTCGGCGGTGGTGAGCACCTGGTAGCCCTCGAAGCGCAGCAGGTGGTCGAGGGTGCGGCGGACGCCGGGGTCGTCCTCGACGACCAGGATGGTGCGCCGGGCGGTGGTGGTGTGATCTGTCATGGCGTCATTTTCGCTGGTGGCGGGCGTGGTCATGCGGGTCGGGGGTGGCGGGTGAGCGGGTTCGCCGGTGCGCGGGTCGGCAGGTCACCGGTTCAGCGCGGGACGGGGACGACGGTGACCGGCGGGACCTGCGCCAGGCAGGAGGTGTCGCCGACCTCGCCGGTGCGGATGAAGCCGCTGGAGATCTCCAGCGCGCAGCCGGTGGACTCCATCTCCGGGAGGTGCCCGCTGTTGGGCACCGAGACGAAGGCGCTGTGGCGGAACTGGGCCGCCGACAGACGGGAGTTGACCTCGGGGGTGTTGGTGTCGAGGTCTCCGGACAGCACCAGGACGGGCACGTCGGGCAGGTTCTTCAGATCGGTCGGCTGCGGGCGGGCGGTGCCCCGGCGCGGCCAGTTCAGGCAGTTGTCCCCGCCGTCGGTCTGGCCCGCTGCCCAGCCCTCGGGGCTGAAGGCCCCGAAGTCGGCCGGGTTCGCGGCGGCCAGAGCGGCGCGGTACTGGCGGCGGCGCTCCGGCACCGGGGCGTCCGGGTCCCAGGTGCGGGCGTAGTCGTTGCAGGTGACGGCCAGGAACGAGGCCTGGTCCTCGGTGCCGGTGCTCTCCATCTCGCCGCGCACCAGGGCGGACAGCGGCTCCTCGTCGCCCACGGCGAAGGCGTGCAGGGCGGCGGGCAGGGCGCCGAGCAGCCCGGGCTCCCCGGGGTGCAGGCCGATGCCGCGGGTGGCCGGCTCGTACATCAGGTCGGCGAGCTTGTCCTCGGTGAACTGCACGGTGCGCCGCTCGCCGTCGACCGTGGCGGTCACCTTCAGCGGGCGGGTGCGCAGCCGCTCGGTGACGGCGGCGAGGTCGTGCACCACGGTGTCCGGGTCGCAGGCGCCGCTGCGCTCGCAGATCCGGCGCAGCGTCAGGGAGACCTGCTGGGCGCCGGGCCGGGCCAGGGAGTCGAAGGCGACCGGGTAGGCGCCGGACAGCACCATCTTCTCGACCCGCTCGGGGTGGCGGTCGGCGTAGACCGGCATCAGGTAGGTGCCGTACGACATGCCGTACAGCACCAGCTTGGGGGCGCCCAGGCGCTCGCGGGCGGCGTCGATGTCGTCGGCGGTGGCGGCACTGGTGTAGCCGCGGGCACGCGGGCCGAGCTCCTCGGCGCACTCGGCGACGGCCTCGCGCTGGCCGGCCCGCGGGGCCCAGCGGTACTCGGCCTCGGTGACGTCGCAGGGCAGCCGGCCGGAGCGGCCGGTGCCGCGCGGGTCCAGCAGCAGCACGTCGTAGTCGTCCAGCACCCCCTGCAGCGCGCCGGCCACCTGCTCGGCGCGGTCGATCAGGGTCTCACCGGGGCCGCCGGGGTTGAGCGCGATGGTGCCCAGCGCCGGGCCGGGGCGGCCGTGGCGCACCACCGCGTAGCTCACGTCGATGCCGCCCAGACGCGGCTCGTCGGCGACCAGCGGGCGGTGCATGGTCGTGCAGTCGACCCGGTGCCCGGGGACGTCCGGGCACCACGCGGGTCGGCCCTGGGTGTCGGCGGAGGAGGCCCGCGCGGCCGGGACGGCCTGGGCGGCCTGCGCGGCGGGGGCGGTGGTGAGGGGCAGCGCGGCCGCCAGGACGGCCAGGGCCGCGGCCGCCAGGGTGCTGCGCCTCTTCGCGCCGTTCGTGCCCGTGCTCGTACTCGTGCCCGTGTTCGTGCTCGTGCTCGTGCCCGTGTTCGTGCTGGTGCTGGTGCTGGTGCTGGTACTCGTCGTCATCGCCGTGCCCTCCGTACGTCCTGCGGTCCGTGTGGGTACGACTGTGCCGGGCGCCCGTCAGCCGCTCGGCAGAGCGACGGCAAAGACGTGTAAGAACCCGCGGGACGGACACGACCCCCGAGCCGGCTCCCCCGGCGGCTCTGCCCGTGGCGAATCTGCGGCGGGCAGAAACAGGGCCTCCGGAGGGCTTCCCGGGCCGACAGTGGAATCGACGGCAACCGCACCTCGACAAGGGAACGCCGATGACTCCACTCACCACACTCCAGCCCCGCGCGGGGGAGGGCGACACCGCGCCCAGCCCCTTCGACGACCACCTCGCGGCGCAGCTGCTCGCGCAGCGGATCGTCCTGCTCGGCACCCAGGTCGACGACGTGTCGGCGAACCGGGTGTGCGCGCAGCTTCTGCTGCTGTCGGCAGAGGACCCGCGCTCCGACATCGGCCTGTACATCAACAGCCCCGGCGGGTCGGTCACCGCGGGGCTGGCCATCTACGACACCATGCGGCTCGTCCCGAACGACGTCTCGACGCTGGCGATGGGATTCGCCGCCAGCATGGGCCAGTTCCTGCTCACCGTGGGGGCACCGGGCAAGCGGTTCGCGCTGCCGAACGCGCGGATCATGATGCACCAGCCCTCGGCGGGCATCGGCGGCACCGCCGCGGACATCGAGATCCAGGCGGAGAACCTGGAGTTCACCAAGCGGGCCATCGAGCGGATCACCACCGAGCACACCGGGCAGAGCGAGGAGACGATCGCGCGCGACGGCGACCGCGACCGCTGGTTCACGGCCGAACAGGCCAGGGAGTACGGGATGGTGGACCGGGTGGTGGATTCGGTCACCGACATCCGCCCGGCCTCCTCCCGCCGACGGATGGGGCTGTGACATGGGGTCGTACACGGTTCCCTACGTCGTCCAGCGCACCGCGCAGGGCGAGCGCTCCTACGACGTCTTCAGCCGGCTGCTGAACGAGCGGATCATCTTCCTCGGCACCGAGATCGACGACGGCGTCGCCAACGTGGTCATCGCGCAGCTCCTGCACCTGGAGTCGGAGAACCCGGAGCGCGAGATCTCGATCTACCTCAACTCGCCCGGCGGATCGTTCACTTCACTGATGGCGATCTACGACACCATGACCTTCGTGCACGCGCCGATCGCCACCTTCTGCGTCGGCCAGGCGGCCTCGACGGCGGCGGTGCTGCTGGCCGGCGGGGACCCGGGGCGGCGCTTCGTGCTCCGCCACGCCCGGGTGCTGCTCGGCCAGCCCGCCAGCGGCGGCAGGCGGGGGACGGTCTCCGACCTCAGCCTCGCGGCCAAGGAGATGGTCCGCGTCCGCTCGCAGGTGGAGGAGGTCCTGTCCCGGCACACCCACCACGAGGTGGCGGCGCTGCGCGCGGACATGGACCGGGACATGGTGCTCACCGCCGAGGAGGCCGTCGCGTACGGGATCGCCGACGAGGTGCTGAGCCGTCGGCACGCGTTCGCCTGACCCCGCGGCGGGGGCGGCGGGGCCGGGCATCCCCTGGAGGCGACCGCCGGGTTGGGTACGATGTGCCCTCCTTGACGCGGGAGTTGGGTGGGGCGAGTGGGATCCTTCATCGGGTACCGGGTCGGGCCGGCACCTCGGAGCGGCGGACGCCCCGAGGGCGGGCCCTCCTCCGACCGGCCCGGATGGGCCGAGTACTCCTACTTCACGGGCGCGGCGATCACCTTCCTCGCCGGTGTGCTGTCCGCGGCGGGCTGGCTGTGGTCCGCCACGGACGGCCGCTTCGACGACATGCCGCTGGGCAGGCTCCTGCTCGTCGCCGTCCTCCTCGTGCCCGCCGTGGCGGCGAGCTTCATCCTCGCCCTCGGCGGCGGCTTCCTCGCGATGACCGCCGTCACCTCCGTCCGTGCCGGCATCTCACCGGCCCGACGGGCCGGGCGGAGGAACGCCCGCACACCCGATTCCCAGGGGGTCGAACCGCACCCGTAGAGCGGTTCAGCCCTGCGGGCTCTCCCCGCGCCACCGCGCGCCGTACGGCCGCACGTCGGCAACGCTCGGGTGGCGGACGGCGTCCAGCCCGTCGTCGGCGAGGAGGTCGGCGATCAGGGCGGCGGGGCCGAAGACCTCGGTGGCGCTGAGGTCCCAGTCGGTCACGACGAACCACGATCCGTCCAGGGGCCACCAGTGGGCGGGGAACTGCGTCCCGGTGGTCCGACCCGGCCACGTGCACGCCTCGTGGTGGGCGGCCGCCTCGTCCAGCCGTCCCCGGCGGGCCGGGATCGGGCTGCCCAGGTCCTCGATCGCCGCCTGAGCCCAGTAGCACTCGGTACGCCGTCCCTCCGGACTGTGACGCGCGAGGACCTCGATCAGGCGGTCCAGGCTGTCGCGGTCGATCTCGCCCACGTCCGGCCGCTCGAAGCCCTCGGGCAGGTCCAGCCCCTCGAAGACCCGGAAGGAGGGGGTGTACAGCCAGTCCTCCAGGCGCTTCCCGGCACGGGCCAGCACGTCGTTCCACCGGACCCGCTCGCCGTCGACCCTGGCGGTGTGCAGGACCCAGCAGCGATCCGGGAAGCCGTCCTGCGGCTCGTGGCCCAGGACGGCCCCGTCCGCTTCCAGCACCGGACGCATTCCGCCCAGCACATCGTCGTCCGCCAACAACTCCACGACGGGCCCCCGACACTTCGCTCGTTCATGCGCGACCACCGCGACCAGGAGAGGTTAGACCAGGCCCCTGAGCCGACATCGGCTCACCAGCCCGCCGCCGCCAACCAAGCAGGGCGCGGGCGCCCTGGTCACCCGAGGTCGAAGGTGTTCGGCAGGCCGAGGCGGTAGCGGGCCTCGTCGGCCAGTTTGAGCGGCTCCAGCTCCGGGGGCCGGAACAGGTCCCAGATCCGGCAGCGCGCGGCGGGCGAGCCGTCGGCGTCCAGCAGGGCGTTGACGGCGCGGCGGGCGGATTCGTTGGCGCCCTCCATGGTGGCCAGGTCGACGTCGGTGCGGACGTAGTCGCCGGCCAGGAAGAAGTTGCCCACGGCGGTCGCGGCGGAGGGCCGGTGGTGGAGGGTTCCGACGGGGTGGACCAGCAGTTGCTCGCGGTTGGCGGGCGCCGGCCCGCCCAGGCCGGTGACGGCCGGGTCGAGGAACCAGGAGTGCACGTCCGCGTCCGCGGGCCAGTCGGCGCCCGGCCGGTCGAGGGCCCGCCGGCACTGTGCCCAGACCTCGCGGGCCACCTGCTCGGGGGTGCACTCCTTGGCCGTCCGGCCGTAGAGGATCCCGGGCCGGTCCCACTCGGAGACGCAGACCGAGAGGCAGTCGCGCACCGTTCCGTCGCCGTACGCGGCCGGGAAGTCCCGGTCCCAGAACTGCGCCTGGTTGACCGTGGTGAGCGACCACGGGGAGTCCAGGCAGACGGCGTGCCCGTGCACCAGCCGCGCCGGACGGCGCAGGTAGAACTGGATGCCCGTCATCCAGTCCGTCTCGATCGCGTCGCAGCGCGCCAGCTGGGGATCGGCGGCGCGCAGCCGCGGGCCCCAGGTGGCGCGGGCGTGCTCGACCGGCAGCGCGCTGAGGTAGTGGTCGGCCCGCACCGTCTCGTCGGCGCCGCCGCCGGCCGGCGCGACCCGGACCCCGGTGATCCGGCCCTCCGCGTACAGCACCTCCCGCACCTCGGTGCCGGTCCTGAACTCGACGCCCAGTGAGGACAGATGGGCCACCCACGGGTCGATCCAGGCCTCGCTGGTGGGACCGTTGAGCACCCGGTCCGGCTGCCCGTCGACACCGCGCCCGAGTGCCCCGTTCAGCAGGAAGGCCTCGACGACGGTCCGGGCGACCGTGCGGGTGCTCGCCTTCTCGGCCCGGGTCGCGACCAGGTCCCGGGTCAGCCCGACCCCGAGGAGGCGCTGGTAGTCGTGGGACATCCGCTCGGCCCTGATGAACTCCCACCAGGGAACCCGCTCCCACTGCCGCTCGCGGCGCAGGTCGCAGCTGGTCAGGTGGACCAGGAGGCGGTCGACGAAGTAGAGCAGTTCGTCGGCGGGCAGGTGCAGCACCTCGTCCAGCACGCCGGCCAGGGTCCGCCGCAGGGCGTCCGGGGCGAGGTCGCCCAGGTCGAGCGGGCGGGTGGTGAGGGTCCGGAACGGGAGCAGCAGGCCCGGGCGCGGGGCGTCGTAGGCCAGCAGCGCCTGGGTGGCGTCGCGCAGGTTGTCGTGGACGCCGCCGGGGTTGCCCGGGCACGGGATGCGGCGCAGGGTGTCCGGCAGGTTGCGGTAGAAGCCGGGGAAGAACCGGAAGCCGTGCTCGCCCGGCAGCGCCCGACGGCCGCCGGTCGCGCTGCCGGGCACGTCCATGCTCCGGGCCTTGCCGCCGAGTGCGTCGTAGTACTCGTAGACCGTCACCCGGTAGCCGCGCTCGGCCAGTTCGTGCGCCGCGCTCAGGCCGGAGACCCCGCCGCCGAGGACCGCCACGGTCCGCCCGGAGTCACGGCGGGTGCCGGTTCGACGTGAGCTCGCGACGGCGCCCGCCGCGGGCCCGAGGGCGAGCGCCCCGCCCAGTGCGGCGGCGCCGGCCAGGAAGCGGCGCCGGGCCGGGCCGCTTTCCGCTGTTCTCTTTGCCAACCCCATGCTGCGCACACCTCCGGCTCCCTGGTCCCCCGAGCGGTGAGGGCGACCCCCGGTGTGCAACGACCGGGACCGGTGTCGGTCACGCCGGTGCGACACCGGTTCGTCGGCTCCTCACCAGGCGACCGGCAGGACGAGCGGGCGGGTGAACAAGTTGTCCTCGTCCCACGGGAGTTCGTCCGCGGCGATCGCGAGGATGAGGGTCGGGAACCGGGTGAAGAGCGCCTCGAAGGCGATCCGCAGGTGCGCCCGGGCCAGGGAGGCGCCCAGGCAGAAGTGGGGCCCGGCACCGAAGGTCCTCGATCCGTCGGTGCGGCGGTGGATGTTGAACCGGTGGGGGTTCTTGTAGTGGTCGGGGTCCCAGGTCGCCGCGATCATCGGCGTGACGACCGACTCCCCCGCGCGGATCAGCACGCCGCGGATCTCGGTGTCCTCCAGCGCGACCCGCGGATTGGACAGGTAGCCGTTGTGGTGCAGCCGCAGGATCTCCTCCACGACCGCGGGCCACAGGCTCGGGTCGTCGCGGACGGCCCGCAGTTCGTCGGGGTGCCTGAGCAGGGTGACGATGCCGGTGGACACCGAGGAGACCAGCGGTTCGACCCCGGTGACGAGCAGGTAGCTGACGGTGCCGTGCAGCTCGTCGGAGGTGATCTCGTCGGCCTGGTGGGCCGCGATCAGCGCACCGATCGGTTCGGCCGGGTCGGGGGCGGACCACTTGTCCGCGATGATCTCGGCGGCCAGCGTGCCGATCCGCTCGGTGGCGGTCGAGACGTCCGCCCGGTCCGCGTTCTGGCTGGTCTGCTCGCGGAAGAAGCCGTGCAGTGCCGCGCGCCGGTCCGCCGGGATGCGCAGCAGGCCGCAGCTGACGCGCAGGGCGAGGGGCGCCGTGTAGGCGCCGACCAGGTCCGTGGGGTTGCTTCCGGCGGCCATGGCGGCCAGCAGGTCGTCGACGTGTGCCGCGATGTCGCCGGAACTCCGTTCGGCGGCCCCCCGGTTGAACAGGGGGTTGAGGATCTGCCGTACCCGGGTGTGCCGGGGCGGGTCGAGGTTGAAGATGCCCCCGGCCACGGAGTTGAAGTCCTCGCCGATCAGCCGTGGTGCGCCCGGGTAGACCAGGTTCCTGGAGAAGCGCGGGTCGGTGAGGACTTCGGTGATGTCGTCGTAGCGCGTCAGCAGCCACGTGGTGTGCCCGCTGGGCATGCGCAGCGGGCACACCGGCCGCTCCCGCCGCAGCGTGGCGTACAGCGGGGGCGGGGTGCCGTGCTCTCCGGCGGGCAGCGGCCATTGGAGGACGTCGGTGACGGTGTGCGGGAGGACGTCGGTGTCCGGCGGGGTCACTGCTGGGCTCCACTTCTGTCGGCGTTCGGCGTCGCGTTCGGCGTCGCGGTCGGCATCGCCACCGGCATCACCGCCGGCGTCGCGGTCGACGCCACAGCGGGCCCGGCGGCCAGCGCGACGGTGGCGAAGCCGTGGCCCGGCGCCGGCGCCAGTGCGGGGACCTCGCCGTTCCACAGGGCGAGTTGCAGGGGCCAGGGACGGTTGTAGAGGAGGACGGCGGTCCGGGTCCCCACGATGCCGGGCAGGTCCAGGACCAGCGGGAGTTCGGCGAGGACGTAGCCGAGGTTGAGTTCGGTCTGGGCCGGGGTCGGCTCGCCCCCGAGGACGGTCCGCAGGTAGCCGCGGGAGGCTTCCCGGCACAGTTCCCGCAGCCGGCTGTCCGAGCGGAAGACGCCGTCGACCTCGGCGCGCAGCTCGCGGTAGCGCCTGCGGGTGGTGAGCCGGGTCCAGCTGTTGACCCGGGCGTGCGGGTTCGGCCCGGAGGCGTCGAGGGCGCGCCGCGCCGTGGCGCGCATCCTGCGCACGACCCGGGTCGCGGTCTGCGCCGCCTCCCGGGGTTCCCGTCCGCCGGCGATGAGGCCGAAGGCCGTCTCGTAGCCGGGCAGGACGGCTTCGACGTGCCGGAAGCGGCCGGCGGCCCAGGCCAGCAGGGTCCCGACGGTCGCGGGCCGGTAGAAGCCGTTGAACGGGCTCAGCCCGAACACGGCGGCTTCACCGGTGTCGAGGATCTCCCGCGAGTGCTCGTTGAGGGGGTGCACCGTGACGGCTTCCGCCGGGACGGCGGTCACAGGCTCCGCCGCCAGTACGCGCCGCAGATGTCGATCGGCTGGATCGGGTCGTCGATCCGGTGCTCCCGCCGGAAGTCGTGCACCGCGGCCCGGCACGCCGGGATGATGTAGTCGTCGACGATCACGAACCCTCCGGTGGACAGCCTGGGGTACAGGTGGGTCAGGGCGTCCCGGGTGGATTCGTAGAGGTCGCCGTCGAGGCGCAGCAGCGCCAGCTTCTCGACGGGCGCCTGCGGCAGGGAGTCCCGGAACCAGCCCGGGAGGAAGGCGACCTGGTCGTCCAGCAGCCCGTAGCGGCGGAAATTCTCGGCGACCTCCTCCTGGGGGACGCCGAGGACCTCGTTGGCCTGGTGCAGGGCCAGTTCGCGGTCCAGGGGGTGCCCGTCGGCCCCCACGTCGGGGATGCCGGCGAAGGAGTCGGCCACCCACACCCGGCGGTCGGTGACGCCGTGCGCCTTCAGGAACGCGCGCATGAAGATGCAGGCTCCGCCGCGCCAGACGCCGGTCTCGATGAGGTCGCCGTCGACGCCGTCCGCGAGGACCCGCTCCAGGCAGTCGTGGAGGTTGTCCAGCCGCTCCAGCCCGATCATCGTGTGCGCGGCGGCGGGCCAGTCCAGCCCTCCGTGCCGTTTCTCGGCCTGGTAGCCGGCCGGGCCGTCCGTGGTGAGCGCACCGTCCTCGTAGATGACGTTGGTCAGGACCCTCTTCATGAGGTCCAGGTAGAGATGCCCGTCGCTGTCGTCCACTAGTGTCGTCTCCATGGCAGGTCGGTCTCGGTGTGAATCGGTGCGGAGGTGCGGGGGCCGGGGGGCCGGAGGTGCGGGGGGCCGGAGGTCCGGGGGGGCCAGGGCCTGGGTTCCACAGGACTTGGGGGAAGGTCACGCCGGGGCCGGGGAGCACCCGCGGTCGATGAAGGCGGGCGCGCCTTCCTCGGCGTTGACGCCCTTCTCGATGAAGGCGAGGTTGTGGTGGACGGTCAGGGCCACGGCGTGGCGGTCGGCGTAGGACGGCCGGGGCGCCGCCGCCGGTGTCACCCACTCCTGGTGGTGCAGGCCGTCGATGAGCTGTTTGAGCAGCCCGACCGAGGTTCCGGGCCCGGCGACGGGGCCGGCGGTGCCGCCGAAGCCGGGCCAGTAGGCGGTCTGGAGGTCCTCGATGACGTACAGCCCGCCGGGGCGGACGTAGGGGAACAGGGCGTCGAAGGAGGCTCGGACGTGGGCGTTGAGGTGGCTGCCGTCGTCGATGACGATGTCGAACGGCCCGAACCGCCGGCCGAGGTCGTCGAGGAGGCCGGGGTCGCCCTGGTCGCCGACGGCGGTGGCGATGCGCGGGCCCCGGACGCCGGGCTTGGGCACGATGTCGAGCCCGAGCACCAGCGCCGCCGGGAAGTAGCGCTGCCACATGCGCAGGGACGCACCGCCCTGGTCCGGCGCGTCGTAGCCGCCGATCCCGATCTCCAGCAGGCGGATCGGCGCGTCCCGGAAGCGGGCGAAGTGCCGCTCGTAGTGCTGGGTGTACCAGTGGAGGTCGGCCCACTTGTCCGAGCCGAACCGGGCGGAGAGCCGGCCGAGGTCGACCGGGTGCCGCCCGCAGGCGGCCACCACCGCCTGGACCGCGCGCGCCAGCCGCTGGCGCTCGCGGACGATCGCGGCGAGTCCGTCCCGGTCCGGGCCGGGGGCGTTCAGTTCGGGGCGGGTGGTCACCCGCCGACTGGTCTGGTGGTCGGCGTCGAAGCCGGGGCCGAGGCCGGGACCGGGGCCGTAGAGGCTGCGCAGGAGGTCGACGGCGTCGTAGCTGATCCGCACCGGCGCGTCCTGCCACCCGTCCCGTTGCGAGGTCAGCCCGTCGCGGTCGACGGTGACGAGGCGGCGGGCCCGGTCCCGGCCCGAGGTGATCTCGAAGGAGAGGTGCGCGGCGTGCTCCACCTCCACGGGGTCGCACCGCACCGCGAGTTCCTCGGCGACGACCGTCGCGACCCGGTCGAGCCCGAGGTCGTCGACGGCCTGGGCCAGCAGGCGTTCGTCCACGACCGCGCGCAGCAGCGGGGCGATCGTGGCCCAGCCGGAGCCGGCCTCGACGGTCTCGGCGGTCTCGACGCTCTCGGCGGTCTCGACGCTCTCGGCCGCCGGGGCGTCGTCTGGCAGCAGGCTCGGCGCGGCGACCGGCTGCGGGCCCGTGCGGGTCATGACGCGACCTCCGACAGCCGCCGGACGACCCGCTCGGGGCCGGGCATCGCCCTGATCTCGTCCCGGACCTGCCGGCACGCCTCGCGGATCCGCTGGTCGGTCAGCGCGCGGCGGACGCCGTCGGCGAGGGCCCCGCGGTCGACGTCCCGGTCGGGGAAGGCCAGCCCCGTCCCGCGCTCCACCACGGCCTGCGCGTTCACCGGTTGGTCCGCCGTCTGCGGCAGGACGAGCTGCGGCACCCCGTGGGCGAGAGCGGTGAAGGTGGTGCCCGACCCGCCGTGGTGGACGACGGCGGCGCAGCTCGGGAGCAGGGCGCTGAGCGGCACCCAGTCGACGGCGCGGACGTTCGGCGGGAGCGGCCCCAGGCCGGACAGCTCCGCCTCGCCCGCGGTGAGGACGACCTCGGCGTCCTCGGCGGCCACCGCCTCGACCACGTCCCGCAGCATCGAGGTGCAGCCGACGGCAGGGAGCACCGACCCCCAGGTGACGCAGACGCGCGGGCGCCGTGGCGCGGCGCACAGCCAGTCGGGGAGCACGGCGCCGCCGTTGTACGGCACGTAGCGCATCGGCCATCCGGTCGCGCCTCCCGGAGGGCGCAGGCTCTCGGGGCACAGGCTCTCGGGGCACAGGTCGACGGTCGCCACCGGCGGGGTGAGCGCGCCGGTGACCCCGTGGCGTGCGCAGACGTCCGCCATGGCGCTCAGCACCTCGGCGAAGGTCGGGTAGGGCAGCCCGATCCCGTGCATCACGCAGGGGATTCCGGCGGCCTCGGCGGCGAGTTGACCGCCGGACAGGAAGGTCGTGAAGACCAGGAGGTCCGCGCGCCAGCGGCGGATCAGGTCGACGGTGCGGTCCACCATCTGGCCTCCCACCCCGTGGGCCAGGGCGACGGCGTCGTCGGGCGCGGCGCCCGGCGGGTCGTCGGGCGCGGGCTGCGGCGGGTCGTCGGGGGCGGGCCCGGGTGGTGAGTCGGCCGTTGCCGGGTCCCTCCGGACCGACGCGCCACCGACGAACCGGTGCCAGGCGCCGGGGAGGTCGTACCGGTCGGGCCTGTTCTTCGCGACCCAGACGCCGAGCCGGTGGTAGGTGTCCGCGGCGTCGCCGTCGGAGACGTCCACGGCGGCCAGGCCCGAGCGCGCGGCCATCTCCAGACTCGGCCCGGTCGTGGCCACCAGGACCGTGTGACCGGCCTCCTGCGCGGCCCACAGGGTGGGAACCGCCGGCATGAGGTGGCCGACCCCGGGCGCCGCCACGAACAACACGCGCACAGACTGCTCCTAACCGGATGAAGGCATCGAGGATCGCCAATGCGGCGAGATTTGCTGGGGATTGTCCAGCCCGGCCGAACCGCTTTCAAGCACGCCGGGCCGGACCCGTCACTCCGAGGTCAATCGCGCCGAACGTTACACCTGTTTCACCGGCCCGCATCGCAACCGCATTCCGGCGGCGACTTGACCGGGAAACGACGGACACGAGAATGTGTCACGCGACGTCCATTCCAGCGGAGTTCGAAATGGATTTTATGTGATGAGCACATTTCTAGACCCCCGGGTCGGCAGGAAAACCGATTCGGCCGCACTGGCCGAAGGCCTCCGACTGGCCGGCGAGGACACTCGGACCCTGCACTCCGTCGTCCACTCCTACGAACTGGCCGACATCACGGCCGTATTGGTCGACGAAATCCTCTTCCGCTGCGATCCGCCCGGCAACGCCGACCCGGTCACCATCACCATGGACGTCACACGCGGCGAAGAACGACACCGCGTCTCCTTTCTGGTACAAGCCGGCCGGCCGGTCCACCTGAACGACACAAAAGACCCGGCCGCACTCCACATCGAATTCGACGTCATCGACCTGGTACGGGAACTGTTCGGGCCCACCGGACCCGGCGGACCGGCAAGCCGCGGGACCGCCCTGCAATTCGTCCCGGAATCCATGACGGCGGAGGGCATCCGCCCACTCGGCCCGATCATGGCGGCGGCCAGCACGGTCCTCACCGGCTGCTCCTCCGACCACCCCGGGCTCGCCCGGCTGGCGGTGCGCCACGACTCGGACAAATGGGGCGGCCTGCACTGGTTCGCCCCGCTCTACGAACGCCACCTGCACCACCTGCGCACCCAGCCCGTCCGGGTACTCGAAATCGGGATCGGCGGATACGACGACCCCGCCCACGGCGGCGGGTCGTTGAAGATGTGGAAGCACTACTTCCCACGGGGCCTCGTGTTCGGCGTCGACCTGTTCGACAAGAGCGGTCTCGACCAGCAGCGCCTCCACACGCTGAAGGCCGACCAGAGCGACCCCGCCCAGCTGCTCGACATCGCCGAGCGACACGGCCCGTTCGACATCGTCATCGACGACGGCAGCCACGTCAACGAACACATCAGGACCACCTTCCGGGCCCTGTACCCCCACGTCCGCCCCGGAGGCCTGTACGTCATCGAGGACCTGTGGACCTCCTACGCCCCGGGCTTCGGCGGGAACGAGGACCCCGAGGCCTGCGGCACCACCACGCTCGGCCTCGTCAAGCAGCTCGTGGACGACCTCCACTACGAGGAGCAGCCGGCGAAGCCCGCCGACGGAGTCGGCGCGTCCCTGGCCGGCCTGCACCTCTACCGCAACATCGCGTTCCTGGAGAAGGGCCGCAACGCCGAAGGCGGGATCCCGGACTGGATCCGCCACGCCGCCGGCAACTGAGCCCCCCTTCCCGGCGGCTGGGCCGTCAACTCCGTTGCGGGGCAGGATGGTTCGTGGAGTCCAGCCTCATCGGTGCCCGGGTCCTCGTCGAGATCGGCGACGGCCGCACCCGCTTCGCCGACGCCAGGGCGCTCAAGGCCTACACCGGATCAGCGCCGGTCACCCGCGCCTCCGGCAAGAGCCACGCGGTGATGGTCCGCCGGGTCAAGAACCAGCGTCTGGCCGCGGTCGACGACGGCTCGGCATCGGCGGCTCGTACCCAGTTCCGCAGGGTCTCGTGGTTGACCCCGATCTCCTTCGCGACAGCCGCGAACGTGCGCCGGCCCTCCGAGGCCCGGTACAGCGCGACGGCATCACGACGGAACTCGTCCGAGTACCTCGATGGACGTCCCACCTGGGCTTCCCTTCCCGGATCGTCAAGATCCAAGTGTCAGGGTGTCCACGTCACGGGGCAAAGCTCACGTTGCCCGTCGGTGTCGGGCTGCGACAGGCGCGGCGGCCGCGGTGGATGAGTGGTGATGCCGGGTCAGTGTGGCGCGTTTGGGACGGCGAAGCCGTGCAGGAGGGCTCCGGTGGTGTCGGGGTCCTCGAACATGGGTGTGTGGCCGACACCGTCGAGGATCTCGATTCGGGCGTGGGGGATTCGGCGGTAGTCCTGGGCGGAGGACGGCTGCCATCGCCGGTCCTGGGAGCCGAAGATCACCAGGGTGGGCAGGTCGAGGCCGGCGAGTCGGTCGGGAATGGACCGTTCCTTCGTGTACGCGGTGGACGCATCGTCGGTCGCGGTGAGGCTGCGGTAGGTCATGCCCCGGATGTCGGTGACCATCCGGTCGGGGATCCGCACCTGACGGGTGAACGCGGTGCTCAGCGCGTCACGGATGGTGCCGTCGGTGCGCAGCCGCCAGAGCAGTTCCCCCACCACCGGCGTGGCCACCAGGCGGCCGGTGAAGCTGTCGCCGATGTACGCGTCCAACCGCGGGCCAGTGTCGATCAGCGCGATCGCCGCCACCAGGTCGTGGCGCTGTTCGGCCAGCGACGTGGCGACGTCGCCGCCGGTGGAATGCCCGACGACGGTCGCGCGGCGCACCCCGAGCCGATCGAGTACGGCCCCGACCCGGCGTGCCTGCTCCGCCATGCCGTAGCCATCGGCCGGTTTGGCCGATCCGCCGTGCCCGAGCAGGTCCACCCGCACCACGTGCAGGTCCCGCAAGGCCGGCAGCACTGGATCCCACCATGCCGTCGAGCCACCCAGGCCGTGCAGGAGCACCACCGTGGGCGCGTCGGGCGGCCCATCCTGCACGACGTGGATGTCCCCGCCGGGAAGGCGGACGATCTGCCCGCCGGAGGCTTCGGCCGTCTGCGTGGACACTGCCAACGTGTTCACCGTGAGGAGGGCGGCCAGCACGCCGACGGCCAGCAGCGTGATCCGCCATCGTCGACTCCACGCCCGCCGTCCGCGCGGGGTGCGCGGCGCAGCGTCTGCGCGGCTGCGGGTGCGTGGGTGTTGCGGGGTGGTCGTCTCGTCCATAGTTCCTCCGTCGCTCGGTCCGTGGCACCACCACCCTGCCGACGGCCGGCGCGACGCGGCTTGGAGAAATGTCCGCGCCTCACGCATGGTTGATCCCGCCGCCGAACCGCTCGTACAGTCGGGACGTGCTACCAGTTCGCCGGAAGGCAGACCCCACCGCGGCCTGGGAGATCGCGCGACCGTCGCGGGCAACCGCGCTGCCCGGTGTCGACATGGCCGGATTCCGCATTCGCGACGACAACCCGATCGAACTACGAGCCATCCCCCACCCCGCCGTCACCGTGGCTGTCGAGTTCGGTGACCGCCCGTTCGGCATCTACGGCGCCGGCGGCGGAATGCGGTCGGCGAGCCTGGCCGCCGGGCTCGCCTTCAGCGCGTTCCAGGTGCGCGCCGAAGGCATCGAGTGCGTGCAGATCCGCCTGTCTCCGCTTGTCGCGCACCTCGTGCTCGGGCTCCCGCTCGCAGAGTTGCGCGGGAGCGTCATCGCGCTCGACGACCTGTGGGGCCGCGACGCGCCGCGTCTGCGGGAGCGGCTTCACCATGCGCGAACCTGGCCGGAGCGCTTCGCGCTGATTGACACAGAACTGCTTACCCGGCTCCGTGCAGGCAGGCCGGTCGATCCCGAGGTGGCCTGGGCCTGGCGCCAGATCGCCGCCAGCCACGGCCAAGCCCGCGTGAGCGACCTCGCGGCCCGCACCGGGTGGAGCCGCCAGCGCATGTGGTCACGCTTCGGCTCGCAGATCGGCCTGACACCCAAACGCGCCGCCATGCTGGTCCGCTTCGATCACGCCATCCATCGCCTGGTCTGCGGGCACACCCCCGCGCGAGTGGCAGCGGACTGCGGCTATGCGGACCAGTCCCACCTCCACCACGACGTCCGCGCGTTCACCGGGAAACCCCCCACCGCCGCCGCGAACGAGCCATGGCTGGCCGCCGACGACAGGGCCTGGTCGGCACACGGCGGCGCGGCCTGACCGGCACCACGAGTGACTGGTCTGCCGAAAGAGATCCGAGTCTCAGGTGAGCGTCAGGTTGAGGGGCTAAACGTTCGTCCACTGCCTGACCGGTAAGGACGGATGTGACATCGCGTCACATACCGCCCTCCCAGAAGGAGCAGGAACGTGCGAGTGGCGCGCGCTGCTGTACCCCGAGGTCTACGACATGGCCCGCTTCCGGGAGGAGCGCAAGGAGTTCCCTCCGTTCGGCGTGCTCTACCTCGCCGCGGTCTGCGAGGAGGCCGGCCTCCACGGCGTCCGGGGTACCCACCTCCGGCCCGACTGGGACGGGAACTGGGCGAAATTCCACATCCACCACAATGACGAAAGGCGGTGGGGAAGCGACCAGCAATGGGCGGAAGTCGAAATGCCGCACACCCGCCTACGGGAATTCGTCGAATCCGGATGGAACTCGCAGGGATGAATTCCCGACACAGAGCGGCATGCCAGGATCCCCGCATGCCGGCGCCTTTCATTTCCGGATTACCGATTCGCACGCTGGACGAAGCGGCGTCGAACAGGCTGTGGAATTGGACTCTGCGACGCCAGGGGCTCGCCGAGGACACCCGGCCCGGTTCGGTGGAAGCGATCGCACGGGCCGGCCCGGGCCTGCACGGCCCCCTCCACCACCGCGACATCGAAGACCGTCTCGCCCAGCGCGGTGTCAGCACCCCGCGAGCGCGCCTCGCCCTCAAGCTGTCCTGGGAACGGGGGGACATCGCCTACCTGAACGCCTCCGACGCCTGGAACCGGGAAGTGCGGACCTTCGCCCTGACCAAGCAGGCCTACCCGGAAGCCGACCTCGGCCTCGACCGGCAGCACGCCACAGCCTTCCTGGTCGAGGCGTACTTCGAGACCCGCCCCCGCTACCTCGGCGGCCTTCCCGCCCGGCGCGCCTTCAACCGGATCGGCGAGGTCCTGCCCACCGTCCTCCACGACGGCCAGGTCATCGGAACCTGGGCCTGGGACGAAGCCGGGCGCCGTGTCACCGCCAGCCTGGTCAGAGGACGCACCACCCCAGAGATCCGAACCACCGCCAAGGCCGACGCGGACCGCCTGACCCGGGTCCTGCGGCAGGGCTGGACTTCCGGCAGGCCGGCCCGCACGACCATGATCCCCGGCCAGATGACGCTACTGCCGGAGCAGATCCAGGCGTAGTCGCTGGTCCGGGAATCCGTACAGGCGATCATGAATTGGCTGCTAGCCTGCTGCCCCGACGTCTCTCAATTCCCGACCGTGCAGCGAGGCTCCTCGTGATTCCCCTCGAAAAGAACCAGTCACTCGAAGACATTCAGCGATACGTCGCCGACATGGAAGTCGAGCGGGGATTCAGCGACAAGCCGCTTATCGAACAATGCCTCCAGCTCGGCGAAGAAGTCGGCGAGGTGTTCAAGGCCGTCCGCAAGAGCGAAGGCATGCGACTCGACCCGAACTCGAAGGTCGGCAAGGTCGGCGAGGAACTGGCCGACGTGCTCATCTACCTCTGCGCCATCGCCAACCGCCTGGACATCGACCTCGCCGACGCCCTCCGGAACAAGGAGGCGGTCAACGAGACACGCACCTGGGTCTCCGCCTGATCAACACGGCTCTCGGTTCGGGGAAGGCCGGACCGTGAACGGCACTCATCGCCGCGGTCACCACTGGTGGGCCGAGACCCCACCCCGGCTTCGGCGGGAGACGGGGCGCCGGGCCTTCGTTCGGCTCCCCGCTGCCGGTGCACCGTCAGGCGGCCCGCGATCAGCACTGGAACCGGTGCCTTACCGGGGGCAGGTCGGGCTCGTTCGCGGCACGGCTCAGCGTCCAGTCCGTGAAGCGCCAGACCGTCCGGAGGCGGGGCGCGGGCGCGTCCCCGCGTGGGGTGGGGAGGTCGTCCGCGCGCTGCCTGACCGGGGCGGTGCGGGTCGGGTGTGCGAGCGCCGGGCCCGCGGGGAGGTCGGTCATGGTGTCTCTCATCCGAAGGTTCAACGCCAGTCGGCGGCGCGGCGGTGCCGCAACTCCCGGGTGCGCTCCCGGAGGAGCCGCATGGTGTCCGACTCGGCGGGCTCCAGGGGCGGGGCGGGGTCGGCCTGGTCGGCGCCCGCCGCCGGGTCCTCAGGCGGTGTGGGAACGGGTTCACCCATGCCCGCCACCCCGGGGGTGCTCGCAGTACGGCGCGTGGCGCTCCCGCAGCACCCGAACGTCGCTCAGGCGCGAGGCATCCCGGTAGCAGTAGCCGGTCGCCGAGTCGGCGACGCGCAGCGCCGCACAGGCGATGGCGTCCAACTCCCGGCACCTGGAACACTCCTGGGCCGTCAGGTCCTTCACCGTCATCACGCCGATTCGCCACCTTTCGCCACGGTGAATCCGTCCGATTCGGCCAACCCCGGAGCGGGCCTCGCCGGTACGGTTCCGAGGGGTGTCGAACCCTGGCGGATTTTCCGGCAGTCGGGATGGGGAGACCATGGGGAAGCAGCCGAACCAGAAGCTCATCGACTGGATCACGCGGTCCGGCCTGAGCCGGGGTGAAGTGGCCCGCCGGGTGCACCGGCGATCGCTCGACCACGGGATCCGGCACATCAACCCCGACACCACCGGTGTCCGTCGTTGGTGCCAGGGCGAGCGGCCCCGCAACCCCCTCCCCCGCATCATCGCCGACATCTTCTCTGCCCACTTCGGCTACCGGGTCACCACCTACGACCTCGGCTTCACCGAATCGCCAGACCTTGACCGTCCGCTGACTTACAGCGCATCGTTCGGAGAGACAGTCGAAGCGGTCACCGAGCTGGGGAGAGCGGACATGGACCGACGGACGTTTCTGGCGGCAGTGCCGTTCGCCGCGACGGCAGGAGTCGGACCTTCCCGCGACTGGCTGCTCAACACCCTTGACCAACAACCCGAACCCGGCCCTCGCGTCCGACTCGAGGACGTGACCAGCGTCCGCAACATGTTCGCAAGCTTCCAGGACATGGACGTGATGCAGGGCGGCGGGTCCGGTCGGCTGATCCTCACCGCCTACATGAACGAGCACGTGTACCCGCTACTCCGGCGCGCCTTCGCCGACGACGTCCGGCGTGCCCTGTGCGCAGCCACCGCCGAGCAGACCTACCTCCTCGGGTGGATGGCGTACGACGACGGGCAACACGGCACCGCGCAGCGGTACCTGATCCAGGCACTCCGGCTCGCCGAGGAATCCCAGGACGCCGCACTGGGGGCCCACGTCCTGGCCGGGATGGCCGACCAGGCGACGCTGCTCGGCAACCCGCAGGAAGGCCGCAGGCTCGCCCAGGCCGGCCGCCAGGGGCTTTCGCGCTCCGACTCCCCCGCGTGCCTCGCGGACCTGTGGACCCTTGAGGCCCGGGCCCTCGCGGCGGCCGGAGACGGCAAGGCGGCGTCGCACGCCGTCACCGAGGCGGAGCGGGCCTTCGCCAGGGTCCAGCCTGAGCGCGAGGCGGAGTGGGCGAAGTTCATCGACGGCGCCTACCTGCACGGGGAGTTCGCCAACGTCTTCCGGGACCTGAGCCGGCCGACCCAATCCGCCGAGCACGCCCGCCGGTCGATCGACTTCGCCAGGGCGCAGGGCAGGGCCCGGCGTGGCGCCATGTCCCAGGCGGCCCTTGCCGTCTCCCACATCCAGCAGGGCGACCTGGAGGCGGCGCACTCGGCCGGGGTCCGGGCGATCACCCTGTCTGCCCGGGTGAAGTCGTCCCGAAGCGTCGAAGCCGTACAGGACGTTCAGCGTCGGATGGTGCCGTTCGGTTCCCACCCGCTGGTCGCGGACTTCAACGAACGGACGCGTGTCCTGCTCGCGGCCTGACGCCTCGACAACGGCGTCCGTCCTGAGCGCCAGGGGCACCCATTCGGCCACAGCAGGGCATGGCGCTACGCAGTCACTTCGTCACACGAGGCTCCGCGCCGTTGCCTCTACGCGCTCCTGCGCACGCCCAGGGCTGGATCGACCATCGGAGGGAAGCCCGTGCCTGAGACCGCCCTGCTCTTCCGCCACATCACCGACGTGGCGGAGGCCCGTCAGGTCATCATCGATCTGCACGTAGAGGTCCGCGGCGACTTCGGCCTGATGGACCGCCCGTTCAACTCACCGGAGCGCTTCGGGGAACGACTGACCGGACACTCGTCCCGGCCCGGTTGGGAGGCCGTGATCGGCTACGACGGCGACGAACCCGTGGGGTTCTGCTACGTGGTCCCACTCGGTCCGGACACCAAGTGGTGGTCGTCAATGACCACACCCCTGCCCGAGGGATACACCGAGGAGGACGGGCGGCGCACGCTGGCGTTCAACGAGGTCGTCGTCCGTGGACCGTGGCGGGGCGAGGGCGTGGCCAGGCAGCTGCACGACGAGGTGCTGGGCGGACGGTCGGAGGACCGTGCGACGCTCCTGGTCAACCCGCAGGCGGGCGACGGCAAGGTGAAGGCCGTCTACGAGTCGTGGGGCTACCGGCAGATCGGCTCTCAGCAGCCCTTCTCGGACTCGCCCGTCTTCTCCGTGATGATGAGGGAGCCGCTGAGGTAGTACGGGCCAGGCCCCCCAACCCTCCGGAGGCCTGAGCAGCAGCCGGACAGCGGGGCCGACCAAGCCGCCTGGCCACAGAGGCTCCGCTGTCCGTCGAACGGTCAAGCCCGTCGAGATACAGACGAGGCTGACGACAGGAACCCGCCCCGGTCTACACGGCTGGAACCGGGCCGGGTCGTAGGTGCCGGGCCCAGATCCAGGCCTTTCGGTACGGGCCACCACCGCTGCTGTCGTACTGCGGTTCGTCGAAGTTGACCCAGTACGCCAACTCTCCGCCCCCGGCCCGAGGAGTCCCGACGGGCTCGGGCGCTCCCGTGGCGTCGATCGTGCCCGGGAATTCCACCTGCCACGGCCCGTCCCACGCCGGGTCACGGACCACCATGACCCGGCTACCTGGTGCCAGCACACCCGCCGGCCACGCATGGTTCAAGGGGCGGCCCAGGATCAGCTCGACAGCCTCCCGGTCCCGGGTCTGTGCCGAGTCGGAAGATGAGTCAACAGTCATGCGCTCAGCTTCCCCCGGCAGACTCCAAGAAGCCACGAATTAAAGAACGAGCTGAGGCTCCGCCATGGGCACTCGTCCCCTCACCGGCCCTGGGAGGACGGCGACGCCGGGGCAGCGAGGCGCCCTGTCCACCCAGTCCGGTGGGCGGACAGGGCGCCTCGCCGTTGCGGGATCAACGGACCCCAGTAGCCTCGGTCCATGCGCTCCGTGGTGTTCGACATCGGCGAGACCCTGACCAGCGACACCCGTTACTGGGCGGACTGGGCGCGCTGGCTCGGCGTTCCGGCACACACGATGTCGGCCCTGGTCGGCGTCGTGCTGGCCCAGGGGCGGGACAATGCCGATGCGATCCGGCTCGTCCGCCCGGGCGTGGACGTCGCCGCGGAGTGGCGGGCCCGGTGTGCCGCGGGCCTGGGCGACCGCCTCGACGAGACTGACCTCTACCCGGACGTGCGCCCCGCACTCTCCCGGCTGCGCGAGGCCGGACTGTGGGTGGGTGTCGCGGGCAACCAAAACGCCGCCGTGTCCGGCCTGCTGAGCGAGCTCAACCTGCCGATGGACGCGATCGCGACCTCGGCGGAGTGGGGCGTGGCGAAGCCGTCGCCGGGGTTCTTCGAGCGGGTCATCGCCTGGGCCCCGGGCAAACCGCAGGAGATCCCGCACGTCGGCGACCACCCCGCCAACGACGTGGTTCCGGCCCGGGCCGCCGGGCTGCGCACCGCACACCTCCCCCGTGGTCCCATCGGGCTGGCCACCACAACTGCCGGCGCCGATCGGACCGTTGGCTCGCTGAGCGAACTGGCCGAGCTGCTGTCCGACCAGTAGCCGAACCGCCTCGGCGGCACGCCCGCGCTGGTGCCGATCCGAGTGCGTCGGCTTCCCCTCGGCCGGTCAGGGCTTGCGGTGCCTCCCCGTTGGCTTCTTCGGGGGCTCGGCGGTCGGCATCGGGATCACCCCGTCACCGTCGATGCCGTGGACGAGGCGCTGCGCGGCCGCGTAGTCCGGGGCGATCGTCTCCGGCACCCACTGGTAGCCGTCCCAGCTGGAGACCAGACGAGGCTCGCTCTGGTGGAGATGGGCCGGGGCGATCTCGTGACCGATCGTCACGGCCTTGAGCTGACCGACCGGCCGACGCCGGGCATCCCGTCGCGCGGCCCACTGCGCCAGCGGTTCGTCCTCGTCCACCTGGTCCTCCTCTGCGGCAGGGACGCCCAGCCTACCGGCGGCCAGGACCGGAGCAGCCGGCCCGGATCTCCGGCTGACGGGCCCTCGCTGCCACGATCGAGGCGGAGCCCACCACGGGCCGGGCCCGCTCGTCCGCGTTGGCCAACCGCCTCCCGAAGGCAGCGGCGGCTCGGGACCTCCGCGACGATGACCCCGGGCCGCCCTGGGGTCGGTGCCGATCAACCGCGCATCTCCGATGTCACCCCGTCGAGGGACGCAGTCGGGCCGGTGACGACCGGGACTGCGATCACCTCCGGTGTGTCAACGGCATCTGAGAGTCCGCCATGGAGACCCCACTCCGTCGCCGGCTGGGCGGGGGCGACGGGGCAAGGGGTGCGGGTTCAGCGGCTGCCCCCCCCCCCCGCTGGCGCGGGGAGGACGCCTTCTGCTCTGGCGTGAGGGACTGCAACAGCGGCTGACCCCCGCTGGCGCGGGGAGGACCACGCCGACACCGTAGGGGGCCAGTGGAACTCGGCTGACCCCCGCTGGCGCGGGGAGGACGGCTACGAACTCGCAGACCCGGACTGCCCGAACGGCTGACCCCCGCTGGCACGGGGAGGACTCCGGCCACGTGACAACCCAGCCCTTGCGCAACGGCTGACCCCCGCTGGCGCGGGGAGGACGCCCCCGCCTCCTCGGACAGGGTCCACGCCCCCGGCTGACCCCCGCTGGCGCGGGGAGGACATACGGGGGTTGATCTGCTGCGCCTGTACCCGCGGCTGACCCCCGCTGGCGCGGGGAGGACTGAACAGCATGTTGATGTCCATGTCGGCTCCCCGGCTGACCCCCGCTGGCGCGGGGAGGACCGCCACTCGGCGAGCGCGCGCTGGGCGTTGGCCGGCTGACCCCCGCTGGCGCGGGGAGGACCGATCCACACCACGATCGGCGCGCTCATTCTGCGGCTGACCCCCGCTGGCGCGGGGAGGACGGCCGTCATCAAGCGCAGCACCTTCCGGAGCTGGGCTGACCCCCGCTGGCGCGGGGAGGACGACGGAGGTGACGTGAGGGTGGTGGGCGACTTCGGCTGACCCCCGCTGGCGCGGGGAGGACGCTGATGGGGTCGCTGTTCATGGTGGAGTGGCCGGCTGACCCCCGCTGGCGCGGGGAGGACCCCAATGCCTTCGCCATGGACTCGCTGGAGTTCGGCTGACCCCCGCTGGCGCGGGGAGGACTCGTAGCACACAAGTTGATCTTCGACGAGCGATGGCTGACCCCCGCTGGCGCGGGGAGGACAGTACCTGTGTGATCACCTGTTCCACCCCCGACGGCTGACCCCCGCTGGCGCGGGGAGGACAGCGGCATACGCTCCGCCCACGACGCCAGCCGCGGCTGACCCCCGCTGGCGCGGGGAGGACTCCGGGGACCTGCGGGTCACCACGACGAACACCGGCTGACCCCCGCTGGCGCGGGGAGGACTCGACCATGGATTCGACCATCTCGCTGCGGGCCGGCTGACCCCCGCTGGCGCGGGGAGGACTTCGAGCGGGTCAAGGCCGGTCCAGGTGACGCCGGCTGACCCCCGCTGGCGCGGGGAGGACGCCGTCCGAGTTCTCCACCGCGCCGGCCCGGGAGGCTGACCCCCCGCTGGCGCGGGGAGGACCCTGGAAGCTCCGGCCGGATGAGCGCCGCCAGCGGCTGACCCCCGCTGGCGCGGGGAGGACGGCCAGGAAATCGGGCTTCTTGATGGTTCTCCCGGCTGACCCCCGCTGGCGCGGGGAGGACACGCGCGGGTCCTGTCTCGGGGAGCTGCGCGGCGGCTGACCCCCGCTGGCGCGGGGAGGACCCGTTCTCCGACCTCTCGGAGGACGCCACCGCCGGCTGACCCCCGCTGGCGCGGGGAGGACCCAAACCCGGGGAGCTACCGGGTCAACCCCCGCGGCTGACCCCCGCTGGCGCGGGGAGGACCCTTCACGACCTGGGACGATGCGACGGCTTTACCATTTCTTTGCGCAAAGCTGTTGAGATGTCAAAGGGCTTGCGAAGCATCCTATGCGCCCCGCCACACCCCCGGAGCCGCATCCGCTGGCCCCGTCACCGGCCGCCGACTGCCCCGCACCGCCTGCTCGGCGGCCCAGGTCTCGGGCCGACCGAAGACGAACTCGCTGCCGTGCTTGGCCGGCCGGCCGCCGGGCTGTAGACCCGGGGCGGGGTGGGTCGGCGCATCACGCGGTCCGAGCGGATCCGGCCGAGGATCTGCACCGGCAGGCCGTCCAGCAGGTGGGCGATGCGCGGAGCGTCGTAACCGGCGTCGAGGACCACCAGGATCTCGGGGTCGCCGTCGCGCCACTGGCCGACGCCGACCAGGCGCTCGACCATGTCGCGGATCTGGGCGGTGGTGACGGTGGCGAGGACGGCGCCGGGCTCCAGCCTCACTGCGTCCAGGATCGCGGTCCAGTACGTGCGGCCGGTCTCCATCGCGGCGACGACCGAGTACGGCCAGCCCGGGATCATCTGGTGCTTGGCGTCGCCGCTGCCGTAGGTGTGGCAGAACGAGCGGTCCGGGCAGGTCACGGCGTCCGGCCGCAGCCACGGCGACGGCGACGGCGAGGACCAGACGGCCGTCTGCGGCGCGCGGCAGCGGTAGGCCGGCGAGCCCGGTCCTAAAAACTGGTCGGCATCCAGGCGGCCCCTGTTCAACGCGCCGTACAGGGTGCCGTGTCCGCGGCGGTGCTCAGGGGCGAGTGCGAGGTCCACCAGGGTCTTCACCGGGCCCTCGGTGCACAGCAGCGCGTCGGCCAGCTCGAACAGTGCGCCACGTCGTTCGCGCACGCAGTCGTAGAAGTCAGCTCGGCAGCGTGACAGTTCCGCGAACGGATCACGCTGGACGCACAGTTCCACCACACTCACAGCTACAGCCTTCGCGTTAAGTCCTGGATCTCTTGGTTGAGTTCAGGGTCACGCGAAGGCCGCTCCGCCGTCCGGTGAATCCCCGTGTGGGTGACAGAGCCAGCGGATCGCCAAGTCCTCTATAGCCAGCGATACTCTGGGTCCTTGTACTTGCGCTCCTCAGGGAAGGGGGAGGACATGGGCTCGATCGTCGTTCTCAGCGCCGCGGCCAACTGGCCCCCACTGGCGCGGGGAGGACATACCGGTGCGGTGCAGTGGGCGCGGGCGGCCCGGCCAACTCCCGCTGACGCGGGGAGGACGATCTCGTCGAAGGCGGCACGGAAGATCTCGACGGCTGACCCCCGCTGGCGCGGGGAGAACTGTAGGGGCCCGGGCCTTCAGCCGTTTCTGGGCGGCTGACCCCCGCTGGCGCGGGGAGGACACCGGTCCTGAGGGCGTCGGCCAGTACGTGAACGGCTGACCCCCGCTGGCGCGGGGAGGACGACCCGATCGTCCACAACCTCCTGTTCGAACGCGGCTGACCCCCGCTCGCGCGGGGAGGACAGGGACGTGAACGCCCCCGCGCCCGGCGCGTTCGGCTGACCCCCGCTGGCGCGGGGAGGACCCGCCGAGGACGCGCTGACGATCCGTCGGCCGCGGCTGACCCCCGCTGGCGCGGGGAGAACATCGGTGACGGACCAGTAGCCGTCTCGATCGGCGGCTGACCCCCGCTGGCGCGGGGAGAACGGCCATGGTGCGCTCCAGCGACGTGCGGCCGTCGGCTGACCCCCGCTGGCGCGGGGAGAACTGGTCGAAGACCACGCTCAACCTCGGCTCGGGTGGCTGACCCCCGCTGGCGCGGGGAGAACACCTGCTCGACCCAGGGCACGAACGGCATGTCCGGCTGACCCCCGCTGGCGCGGGGAGAACCTGGCGGTTGGTGGTGGTGAGGGCGGTCTCGGCGGCTGACCCCCGCTGGCGCGGGGAGAACGGGCTGGTCAGGCAGATCACGCAGGCCGAGTACGGCTGACCCCCGCTGGCGCGGGGAGAACATGGGGACCGGGGTGGCGATGGCAGCGTCGAGCGGCTGACCCCCGCTGGCGCGGGGAGAACCAGACCACCCTCAGCGGCGGCACCCGCGCCGTCGGCTGACCCCCGCTGGCGCGGGGAGAACGTGGTGCCACAAATGGCTCGACGTGGCATCACGGGCTGACCCCCGCTGGCGCGGGGAGAACGAAATCGCATCGGTTTCGGGTCGCGGGTCGGCCGGCTGACCCCCGCTGGCGCGGGGAGAACGGCCGCTGACACGATGCGGAACCCCGGGGCGCCGGCTGACCCCCGCTGGCGCGGGGAGAACGTGCCGTTGACGAAGCCCAGCCGGACCTTCCACGGCTGACCCCCGCTGGCGCGGGGAGAACTCGTCACCATCGCCGCCGTAGCAAGCTCCCTCCGGCTGACCCCCGCTGGCGCGGGGAGAACGTGTACGGCGCCCACAGCGGCAACGTCGAGTTCGGCTGACCCCCGCTGGCGCGGGGAGAACGAGGCGTTCCAGCGGCTCCACGCCGACGCGTACGGCTGACCCCCGCTGGCGCGGGGAGAACCTCGACGAGCGCGAACGCCGCCTCCGCGCTGACGGCTGACCCCCGCTGGCGCGGGGAGAACCGGAACCGTTCCCGAAATTGCGGCGGCCAGTCCGGCTGACCCCCGCTGGCGCGGGGAGAACGGGCCGACGTCGTCAGCCGGGGCCGCGCACGACGGCTGACCCCCGCTGGCGCGGGGAGAACCCTTCGCGACCTGGGACGATGTGACGCCTTTGCTATTTCTTTACACAAAGCTGTTGAGGTGTCAAAGGGCTTGCCGAGCATCCTATGCGCCCCACCACACCCCCGGAGCCGCATCCGCCGACCCCCGTCACCGACCGCCACCCACCCCGCCCTCGCCCGCCGCGCGCCTCAGGCGGTCGAGCGTCCGCGCGTCGCTGAGCAACGGTTCGTCGAACTCGCGGGAGCCGGTGCGGACGGCGCTCACCACCCGGCGCAGGAACAGCTCCATGCTGTCCGCCGACGGCAGCCGGTGGACGTGCTGCGCCCCGTCCCGCTGCACCGTCAGCGTCGGCCCGGTGTCCGGGGGCAGCGAGAACGGGCGCTCGACGTCCACCACCTCCTCCCGTCCCAGCAGTTGCAGCGCGTTGCGGTAGGCGCTGGTGAAGCCGAAGTGGCCGACGGCCGTCCGGCCGCCGGCGTAGCGAACCAGGGCACTGTAGGAGAGGCCGAGGCCGTCCGGTGTGCGGTCGGTGACCATGACGCTCACCTCCTCGGGCTCGTGGCCCCACAGGACCCGGCCCAGGGAGGCGAGGTAGGGGCCGGTGTCGAGGAGGGCGCCGCCGCCCCGGGCCCGGTCGTGGCGGAAGTCGTCGGGTGGGACCGGCGGGGTGAAGACGGCGACCGCCTTGGTGGCCGCTGCCGCGTGGCGGGCGATCACCGAGAACATCGGGTGGAAGGCGTAGCAGGTCGCCTCCGCGATCACCAGGGAGGAGCGGCGGGCCAGTTCCACCATCCGTACGGCGGTAGAGAGTTCCGGCAGGGCGGGCTTGTCGACCACCACGTGCCAGCCGTGTTCCAGTGCCTGCCGTACCGCGTCGGCGTGTTCGTCGTTGGTCAGCGACACGTACGCCAGGCCGGGTGGGCACGTCTCCAGGGCGCGGCGCCAATCACGGTGGAGCGGGACATGGCCGGTGGCATCGGCGTTGCCGGTGACGTCGCCATGGCCGGAAGCATCGCAATGGCCGGTGGCGCCGGCATGGCGGCTGGCGACGGAGACGGCCGTGATGCCGGGCACCGCCGCGACGGCCGGCAGCACCCGGCGGCGGGCGAAGCGGGACAGTCCGATCAGCAGCAGGTCCATGGGGCGTCAGCCGTCCCCGTAGATGCGCTCGGCCACGGCGAGCTTGGCGGCCCGCATCCGTGCCAGCCGCTCGGCGCCGAAGCCGCCGCCGACGGGGCGTTCGGGGACGGCCGGTTCGTGCAGCAGCTGCCAGGAGGAGCCGCCGTCGATCAGCGACTGGTGTTTGACGTCGTAGTAGCCGGGCCGTACGACCAGGGCGAGGCCGTGTGCTCCGGCCGCGGCGGACACCGCGTGCGGGTGGAAGCGGGTGCTGATCCAGCACTGGCCGGGCCGGGCGGGCAGGCCGTGGGTGAGCACGTCGTCGAGCGTGTAGCGGCGCGCGCCGGGCAGCAGTTCGCGGGCGGCCGCCAGGACGTCGCGGTCCTTGTCCGGCGAGCACTCCAGGAGGCCCACGTCCGTCACCCGCCAGGCGCGCAGTACCTCGGCGACGCGGCGGACCGTCTCCTCGGCCGAGGCGGCGAGCAGCGACTGCACGCACACCATGACCTCCGGCACGTCCTCGTCCGCGTCGCGCACCAGGTGGGGCCCGAAGTCGAGGAAGACGTCGTCGCAGTGGTCGGCGGAGGCGGGGAGCCCGGTGAGCCGCGCGGAGGGGGCGTCCCGGACGTCGACCACGTCGAAGCGCTCGGCGAGGGAGCGGGTCAGCCCTGGGTCGCCGGCCGGCGGCCAGAGTCCCTGGCCGGTCATCGCCGTCCGCGCGCCGCCGGTCTCGGCGGTGGCGGCGATGCCCGCGAGGAGTCCGGTGAAGGCCGGCCAGATGGCGTTGACGAAGCCGCCGCCGACCAGGTGCAGGACGTCCGCGCGGTGCAGCAGCCCGATCCCGTCGGCGAGTTCGGCGGCGCGGGCGGGGGACCGTACGGCTTCCGCCACCCGCTTGCAGGTGGCGGCCGGGTCGTCGTCGGACCAGCAGCGCAGGCACAACTGCCACAGCACGCTGGTGAATCGGGCCCGGGGGTGGACCCCGCCCAGGTGGGCGGCCGCCACCTCGGGGTAGAGGCAGTCCACGACCACGTCGGAGCCGGGGGCCACCCGGGCGAGGTGCCGCAGCCAGGTGAGGGCGATGAGTTCGTCGCCGTAGTTGGGGATGCCGGCCGGGCACACGAGGTACAGGAGGCTGCGGCCGGTCACGGGCGGCCGCCCCGGTGCAGGGCCGTCAGTTCCTCCAGCCGGGCGACGCAGTCCGTGGGCGCGGGGTCGGCCGTCAGGTCGGCGTGCAGGCGGCGCGCGCCCTCCTGGAAGGCGGGTTCGGTGAGCACCCGGACCAGCGCCTTGTACAGGCTCGCGCCGTCGAGGCCCGCCGGGTCGAGGGCGATCCCCGCCCGGTAGTCGGCGACCTGGCGGGCGGTGGCCGCCTCGTCCCACAGCGGCTGCGGGACGACCACCTGCGGTACCCGGAGGGAGGCGGCCGAGGCGAAGGTGCCGCGCCCTCCCTGGTGGACGATCGCCGAGCAGGTCGGCAGCAGCCGGTTGAACGGTACGAAGCCGACGGCCCGTACACGGCCCGGAAGCGGTCCCGGTCCGAGAGCGGCGGACAGCCCCTCGCCCGTCATGGTGACCAGCAGTTCGGCGTCCAGGTCGCCCGCCGCGTCGAGGAAGTCCCGCAGGGGGAACGCGGACCGCCGCCGGTGGATCTCCTGCCGGGTCAGGCCGAGGGTCACCACCACCCTGGGCCGCCGGGGGCGCTCCCACAGCCACGGGGCGAACCCGGCCGCGCCGCTGAACGGGATCCGGCGGACCGGGACGCTCCGTACGGGCGCGTCGTACGGGTGTGGCCGGCCCAGGTCGACGGACCAGTGCCCCAGCAGGGTGTCCTCGCTGAAGGGCAGGCCGTACGGGTCGAGCAGCGGCCGCAGCCACCGCGCGCAGGGGTCCTCGGCGCCCCCCGCGGCGGACGGGCGCAGCTCCCGCAGGATCCGGGCCCGGAGCAGCCCGACGGTGTCCGTGCCCCAGACGATCCGGGCGTGGGCGGCGCCGCACAGGCGCGCGGCCACGGGGGCGGGGAAGGCCAGCATGTCCCACAGCACGAGGTCCGGCCGCCAGGACCGGGTGAACGAGACGAGCTTGCCCAGCAGGCCGCACTGCTCCCCCAGTTCGGAGCCTGGCGCGTACACCTGGGTGTACAGGTACCGCAGTGCCTCGCGGAAGCGGTCCCACTGGGCCTCGTCGGCCTCCTCCGGGTCCAGTGCCAGGAATCCGGAGTCGTTGTGGGTGCCGGGGCGCACCGGGGAGACGTCCCCTTCGCGGCCCAGCGGTACGGCGTCCAGTCCGGCCGCGCCGATGTGCGCGGTGGCGTCCCGCTCCGGCCCCCAGTCGCCGGTCAGGAGGACGTCGTGCCCGGCGCCGCGCAGCGCCCACGCGAGCGGGGTCACCGCGTCGAGGTGCGCTTTCACCGGGAGGGTCACGAAGAGGACGCGCATGCGCAGCTCCGAGAGGGGGGTGGCCGGGCCGGGCTGCCTTCACCCTGGCCGGGCCCGCCGTCGGCCGCACATCCACCTGGGCCAATCGAGTCCGGATCGGGGTAGGTGGCGCGCCGCACGGGTTACACCTCCGTTCTGCCGCCGTCCCGCCCTGCCGGGCGGGGAACCGTGCGGGGCCGGCCGATCGAAGGAGCAGGGGCCATGGACGAGTCGCCGCGCGCAACCGGCGCCACGCGCGTCTGCGTCATCGGAGCGGGGTTCCTGGGCAGCGCCCTGGCCACGGGCGCCGAGGGCCGCGGCTGGGACGTCACGGTCGTCGGACGCTCCGACCCGTACGGTCTGCGTGAGCGGACCGCGCCCGCCGGCGCGCTGCGCCTGGTCCTCGGCGGCGGGGCCGACGAGCTGCCGGCCGTGCTGCGCCGGGGCGTGGGCGCGGTGGTGATCGCCGCGGGCGGCCGCTTCCCGGTGCCCTCGGCGCACGAGCCGCAGGCCGACGCTGTGGACACGCTGTCGCTGCTCATCAACGTCTGCGAGGCCGTGCGCACGCTGAGCCCGGACACCCGGATCGTCTTCCTGTCCTCGGCGGGCGGTGTCTACCCGCCGGGTCCGGCGCCGGGGCTGCGGGCCGAGAGCCACCCGGCGCGGCCGACCTCCCCGTACGGGATGTCGCGGCTGATGGGCGAGCACTACCTGGAGTTCTACCGGCGGGTGCACGGGCTGCGGTGCTGCGTCCTGCGCTGCTCCAACGTCTACGGCAGGCTCCTGCCCGCGTCCCGCGGGCAGGGCGTGGTGTCGGCGGCGTTCCGCTGCGCGCTGACCGGCGAACCGTTTCGGCTGCACGGCAGCGGGGAGCAGCGCAGGGACTTCCTCCACGTGGACGACTTCGTCCGGGCCGCCCTCGACCTGCTCGCGCTGCGCCGGGAGCTGCCGGCCACCGTCAACCTGGGCTCCGGGGTGGGCTACTCGGTGGCGCAGGTCGTCGACCGGGTGCGTGCCGTGACGCGCCGGCCCGTCCCCGTGGTGCGCGGGCCCAGTGCCGGCACGGACGTCGGCAGTCTGGTGGTGGACGCCTCGCTGCTGCGCTCGCTCGTCGACTTCGCGCCGCTGGCGCCCGACGACGGGATCGAGCTGATGGCACGCACCGTGCGCACCGGCGCAGGAGGCTGAGCGGATGTCGATCCTGGTGACGGGCGCCGAGGACTTCCTCGCCTCGGCGCTCACGGCGCACACGCCGCTGACTCCGGACCCGGAGGCCTTCCTGCGGGAGCGCGCCGCCGCGTCCTCGTTCCGGGTGGAGCAGGTCCCGCTGGGCGCCCTCGCGAACTGGCACCTCGGCGGGGACCGGCTCAGCCACTCCTCGGGCCGTTTCTTCGCCGTCGAGGGGCTCTCGGTGCGGACGAACTTCGGGCCGGTGCCGCGGTGGTGCCAGCCGGTCATCGTGCAGCCCGACATCGGCGTCCTGGGGATCCTGACGCAGCGCATCGACGGCGTCCACCACTTCCTGATGCAGGCGAAGATGGAGCCGGGCAACAGCGCGCTGGTGCAGTACTCGGCGACCGTGCAGGCCACGCCCAGCAACTACCAGCGGGTGCACGGCGGGAAGCCGACCCCGTACCTGGACTACTTCCTGCGCCCGGGCCGGCGGGCCGTCGTCTTCGACCAGCTGCTGTCCGAGCACTCCTCCTGGTACCTGTACAAGCGCAACCGCAACATGATCGTCGAGGTCCCGCCGGACGAACGGGTGCCGGTCGGCGAGGAGTTCACCTGGCTGACCCTGGGGCAGCTGCGGGGCCTGCTGGCGCGCGGCAACCGGGTGAACATGAACGCGCGCACGGTGCTCTCCTCCATCGCGTACGCGACGGCGCGCAGCCGCCCGGGCGGGGGCGGCGGGTGCGAGGGATTCCACGCGGAGGTGGTCCGCTCCCACCGGCGGCAGACCTCGGACGGCGAGGTCGCCCGGGCGATGACCTGGCTGATCGACCAGAAGACCAGGTTCGAGCTCGACGTGCGCAGGATCGCCCTGCGGGACATGGCGGGCTGGACGTGCGACGAGCGGAGCATCCGGCACCGGGAGCGCCGCTACTTCGAGATCGTCGGCCTGTCGGTCGGGGCCACCAGCCGGGAGGTGGCCGCGTGGACGCAGCCGATGCTGCGCCCCAACCCCGGCAACGTCGTCGCCTTCGTCTGCCGAGGCCGCCGGGGCGCCCTGGAGTTCCTGGTCCAGGCGATGGCCCAGCCGGGGGCCACCGACCGGGTCGAGCTGGCCGCGACGGTCCAGCTGACCCCGGGCAACTACGAGGGGCCCGGGGACCTCCCGCCGCTGGCCGCGCTGCTGGACTGCGACCCGTCGTGGCGGGTCGTGGACGCGGTGCAGTCCGAGGACGGCGGGCGCTTCCTGCACGCCGACACCCGGCACGTGGTCATCCGGCTCCCCGACGGCCACGCGGTGGAGGCGCCGGCCCACTACCGGTGGATGTCGCTGGGGCTGCTCAACCGGCTGATGCGGCTGGGCTACTACGTCAACGTGGAGACCCGGAGTCTGATGGCCTGCCTGCTGTGACGGGGCCTGTGGCGGGCCCGGTGACGCGGTCCTCGGGGGCGGGGCGCCCGTCGGCGTACCTGACCAGGTCGGAGGCGCGGAAGGCCGCGTTGTCGTGGATGCCGATGACGTAGCCGTCGAGGTCGCGGAAGTAGAACACCCGCTGGCCCAGGTGGTCCGTCAGCGGGCCCTTGAGGACCTCGGCCCGGCGGGAGACCAGCTCGTGGAAGGCGTCGAAGTCGTCGACGGTCAGGTACAGCATGCCGGCCAGGCTGATGGGGGTGTCGGCGAGCGCGGGCAGCCACTGCTTCAGGTCGGCGTTGCTGTACAGCAGTCCGCAGAAGGCGCCCCGGTGGAGGAGCATGTGGACGTCGTCGCCGGGGCGGGCGATGCTGGAGTCCACCTCGAACCCGAGCTCCTGGTAGAAGGCGATGCTGGCGGCGGTGTCCCGGACGCTGAGGCACGTGGTGAATGGCATGGCTTCCTCCCGGGGCGCGGCGGGCGCCTCACCCCTTGCTCGTACGGTCGCCGCGGTGGCCGTCGGCCGACTCGGTCCGCTCGGCCGGCGGCGTGGAGTAGAACTGCCGCGCCCATCGGCGGTAGCGGCCGATCGGGCCGTCGCCCGGCGCCAGGCGTGGCGTCTCCTGGTACTTCTGGTACTGCCACACCGGCAGGTCCAGGGAGCTGCCGGCGGCGTGGACGAGGAAGAAGGCGTCGCGCAGCAGCAGTGCCGCCGCCGCGCCGAGGGGCCGCGACAGCGCCCGGGGGACGCCGCCGATCGGCCCGGCCGTCGCGGTGGCCGCGATCCGGAAGTGGCTCAGCCAGGGCCCGACGGGGGTGGGCAGCGCGAAGAACCTGGCGCCGGCCCCCCGCCAGGGCAGCTCGCACTCGATGACCGTCAGGCCGAGCCCGTGGACCGCGAAGGCGTAGTCCACGCGGACCCGCCCCAGGCGCGGGAGGGTCCTGGTGACCTGGAACCGGCCGGTGCAGCGGGGCCCGTCGAACGACACCTGCGGGACCGTTCCGAGGGTCGCGCCGTGCAGCTGTTCCAGGTGCCCGAAGTCGATCACGTTCTCGGTCATCTGCTGGGGGTGGCCGGCGACCTCGAACACCCGCCCGCGCGGGAGGGTGGGGCCCGCCGGGATCGCCGGCGGCTCCCAGGCGGGCGGCGAGCCGTCCCGGGCGCTCCACACGAGGACGAGCCCGCCGCTCTCGCGCACCGGCAGGGTGCCGAGCGCGGCCCGGGGCGCGGCCTGTCCGTAGGAGGTGCGCCGGCAGGGCCCGTCCAGGCTGAAGACGAACCGGTGGAAGCCGCAGGTGATCTCCTCGCCGCGGACGGTGCCCAGGACGCCGAGGTGGGCGCCCAGGTGCGGGCAGTACGGGCGCAGGGCGCGCAGCGTGCCGCTCGCGCCGCGGGCCAGGACGACGTCCTCGCCCATCAGCCGGCGCGTCACCACCCGGCCCCTGCCGACCTCGTGGCCGAAGCCGAGGCAGAACCACCCGTCGGGGTAGGGCAGCGGTGCCGAGGGGAACGCCGCGTCGGCGGCGGTGGCGCCCGCGGTGGCGCCCGCGGTGTGCCGCGGCGGCTTCGGCCCGCCGGCGCCCGGCGGCCTCACCAGCGCACCGGGAGTTCGGCGAGGCCGCCGGTGAGGGCGTCACGGCGCACCCGCAGCGTGTCCGCGTCCACGGCCAGGCGCAGCGTCGGCAGGTGGGTGACGAGCCGGGTGAACACCGCCTGGAGTTCGATCCGGGCCAGCGGCGCCCCGAGGCAGTAGCGGGCGCCGTGCCCGAAGGTGACGTGCGCCGCGGTGGGGCGGGCGATGTCGAGCCGGTCCGGGTCGGGGAAGACGGCGGGGTCGTGGTTGGCGGCGCCGTGGCCGAGCAGCACCAGGTCCCCGGCCCGTACGGTGGTCCCGTCGATCTCCAGGTCCTCGCGGGCGTAGCGGGGGATGCCGCCGCCGGTGCCCTTGGCGGAGGCGCGCAGGATCTCCTCGACGGCCTTCGGGACGAGGCCGGGGTCGGCCACCAGTGCCCGCCACTGCTCCGGGTTGGCCAGCAGCAGCAGGACTCCCAGCCCGATGTGCACCACGGTGGTCTCGTGCCCGGCGAACAGCAGGGCCATCGACAGTCCGGCGGCTTCCTCGTCGCCGATGTCCTCGGCCGCGGCCAGCCGGGAGATCACGTCGTCGCCCGGCTCGGCGCGTTTGCGGGCGAGCAGTTCGTGTCCGTAGGCGAACAGGTCACGCACCCCGCGCCGGGAGCGGTCCGGGTCGCCGGTGTGGGCGGCGTCGGCGGTGGCCGCGCGGAACCGGTCGTGGTCCTCGTAGGGGACGCCCAGCAGCTCGCAGATCACCAGGATCGGCAGCGGCACGGCGAGGTGGGCGTGGAGGTCGGCGGGTGGGCCGTGCCCGGTCAGTTCGTCCAGCAGGCCGGCCGTCAGGGCCTCGACGCGCGGGCGCAGGTCGCGCATCCGCCGGGGCGAGAAGTGCGGTTGCAGGAGGGTGCGCAGGCGTGCGTGGTCGGCCGCCTCGGTGTCGAAGCCGCCGAGCACCGCGTCGAACAGCGTCTCGCCGGTGCGCGCGGCGCTCTCGGGCGTGGGGTGGGAGCGGCCGAGCCTGGCGTCGTCCAGCAGCCGGCGGACCCGGGCGTGGTCGGTGACCAGCCACGCCTCGTCGCCCAGTGCGGTGCGCACCCGGTGCACCGGTCCCCGGGCCTGGAGCTCGCGCAGCCGGGGCGCGATGCGCAGCGGGTCCCGCTGGTCGAACGGCAGCTGTGCCGCGATGGTCATGGCGTCCTCCACGGGGTGCGGGCTCAGTCGTGCCGCGGTCGCCGCGCGACGACGAGGAGGTAGCCGAGCAGGTCCACGTCGATGACGGACTGGGGGTTGAAGTAGCACTGGGCGGCGATGTCCTCCGCTTCCAGGCGCATCCTCTTCGCCTGTTCGGCCAGGGCGGCGAAGGACCGGGGCACCGTCTCGTCGGTGATGTCCAGCATCTCGACGAACTCCAGGCCGGCTGCCCGCAGGATGGCGGGGTAGTCGTCGACCGGCACGGTCGTGGAGCCCATCACCCGGCGCAGGGGGTGGGCGGTGGGGGTGGGTGAGCGGCGCCGGTGGAAGTCGGTGAGCACGGTCCTGCCGCCGGGGCGCAGCACCCGGCGCATCTCCCGCAGGACCCGTCCCCGGTCGGGCATGTGGGGCATCGACTCGATCGCGAGGACGGCGTCGAAGGAGGCGTCGTCGAACGGCAGGTCCATGGCGTCGGCCTGCCGGAAGGACACCTGGCCTCGGAGGCCGGTGGTGTGCGCCAGTGCGTCGGCGCGGGCGACCTGTTCGCGGCTGACCGCGATGCCCGTCACCTCGGCGCCGGTGAGGCGGGCGATCCGGACGGCCGGGGCGCCCACTCCGCAGCCGACGTCGAGCAGCCGGCTTCCGGCGCCGATCCGCAGGCGTCCGGCCAGCACGTCGGTGAGCCGGTCGGTGGCCTCGTCGTACGTCAGGTCGCTGTGCGGGGCGTCCCAGTAGCCGAGGTGGGCGTTGTAGCCGTGGCCGGTGTCGTCGCCCAGGAGGTCGGCGGCGAGCAGGGTCATGCGGTCGTACAGCTGCCCGACCTCCTCGGGTACCGGGCCGGCCGGGGCCGTCATCTGGTCGTCCATCCGTCCTCCTCCTTGAGGTGGTGTCCCTGGTCGCCCTCGGGGTGGTGTCCCCGGTCGCCGCGGGTCGCGTCCGTCGGTGTCCGTGCGGGGGCGGGCGCCCGTTCCCGCAGGGACATCGGGAGCGAGCGCAGGTGCGAGGAGAGCCGCGGGGCGAGGCGGGCCCGGGCGCCGGGCAGCGGGTCGAGCTGCCAGCGGGCGGTGATCGAGGCCAGCGCGAGGGTGGCCTCGATCGTGGCGAAGGCCTCCCCGATGCACTTGCGGGCGCCGGCGCCGAAGGGCGTGAACACCCCGCGGGGCGGCCGGGCGGCGTCCTCGTGCCAGCGGTCGGGGTCGAAGCGTTCGGGGTCGGGGAAGAGGTCGGCCCGGTGGTGCACGATGTGCGGGCTGTACACCACGATGGAGCCGGCCGGCAGGCGGTGGCCCGCCAGGTCGACGGGCCTGGTGGTGATCCTGGTGAACAGCCAGCCCGGCGGGTACAGGCGCAGCGTCTCCAGCAGGATCCGGCGGGTCAGGTCCAGGGCCGGGATGTCGTCGTGCCCGGCGACGCGCCCGCCGAGCACGGTGTCGACCTCCGCGTGGAGGCGGTCGCGCACGTCGGGGTTGCGGGCGAGCAGGTACAGCGCCCAGGAGAGCAGGGGGGCGGTGGTCTCGCTGCCGCCGAGGTAGAAGGTGAAGACCTGGTCGTGGATCTCCGCGTCGGTCAGCGCCCGTCCGTCGTCGTCGCGCACGGCCAGCAGGATGGACAGCAGGTCCCCGTGGTCCACGCCCGCGCGCCGGTAGTCGGCGGTGAGGCGGGCGACGTACTGCCGCAGCCTCCGGCGGCCCCGGTCGAAGCGGCGGTTGCCGGGGGTCGGCAGGCGGTTGAGCCAGGACCAGGGCAGGATCATCCGGCGCATCATGCCGGTCATGGCGTCGTGCATGCACTGCCGCAGTTCGGCGAAGGTCGCGTCGTCGAGTTCCGCGGCGAACAGGGTGCGGGTGGCGAGGGTGGCGGTCAGCTCGTTCATCTCGGCCAGCACGTCGAGCCTGCGGCCCGGCCGCCAGCCCGCCAGCATCCCGGTGATCTCCGAGGACATCACCTCGGCGTACACGGGCAGGCGTTCGCGGTGGAAGGCCGGTTGCAGCAGCCGGCGCTGGCGGCGGTGGTCGCGGTGCGGGCAGGTCGCCAGCCCGTTGCCCGCCATGGTGCGGACGAGGTCGAAGATCGTGCCGCCCTTGTCGTACGTCCGGTCGTCGACGAGGACCTGGTGGACCAGGTCCGGATCGCACAGCACGTGGAACGGCACCGGTCCGAGCCTGATCCTGACCAGGTCGCCGTGCGCGGGCAGGGAGGCCAGGAAGTCGAGCGGGCGCCGGCCGAGCGGCAGCGCGTGGCCGAGCAGGGGCAGCGCTCCCGGGGCGGGGCAGGCCTTTCGGGGGCCGGTCATGCCCGCCCGCCGTGGGTGCTCCTCCTGCGGGCGACCCAACAGCCCATGACCACCTTTCCCTGTTCGATGCCCTCGCGCAGGGCCGGCATCGAGCCCGCGAGCAGGCTCTCGAAGCCGTCCGCCGCCCAGGCGGGCGGTTCGCCGCCTACGGCCCGGTCGGGCTGCGGCCCGCGGCCTTGCCAGTTGGGGGCGATGTCGCCGTGGTCGTCGTAGCGGGACACCGACTCGACCTCGAACCCGGCGGCTTCGAGGTGCTCCTCCAGCTCGCCGAAGGGCAGGACGTGCGGGATGGCGAAGCCCTGGCACATCGGCTCCACCCACCGCGCGTGGTCCGCCGGGGAGAGGCCGTCGGCGCAGAACCAGTCGGCGCCGACGAAGCCGCCCCCGGGGCGCAGCACCCTGGCGATCTGCGCGTAGGCGTGGCGCTTGTCGGGCGCGTAGCACAGGGCCTCGATGGAGAAGACGCCGTCGAACTCGGCGCGGGCGAACGGCAGCGCCATCGCGTCGGCCTCGACGAACCTCAGACGCCGCCCCACCTCGCTGCGGCGGTGCATCGAGCGGGCGACCTCGACCTGGTGGCCGCAGATGTTCACGCCCGTCACCCGGGCACCGGTGTGCCGCGCGATCGCCGCGGCCGGGCCGCCGATGCCGCAGCCGACGTCCAGCAGGCTGTCGCCCGCGGTGAACCCGCCCTGGTCCGCCAGCCAGTGCTGGAGCGTGCGCTGCGCCTCCCGCAGGCCCTGCCCCTCGGCGAACCAGGCGAGGTGGAAGGAGTCCGACCACACCTCGCGGCAGACCTCGGTCACCAGTTCGTAGTAGCGGTCGACGACGCGCGCGTAGTGCTCCTGCCGGTCTTCTGGCGTCCGTACCAACCGGAGGTACTCGGCGTTGTGCATGCGACTTCCTTTCGGCGGCGGTGGGGCGGCCGGGTCGGGAGGGGCGGTGCGGGAGGGGCGGGGGCCTCAGGGAGCCGCGGGGGCCGCGGGGGCCGGGGCGAGGGTGAAGAAGCGCTGCTGCCACAGGGCGTGCAGTTCCTCCCTGGCCCGGTCGGTGAGGTCGGTCGCCGCGGCGCGGGCGAGCGCGCCGACCGTCCGCCGGCCGTCCGCCCGTTCCAGGAGCGCGAAGAGCTCCGGCGACACCGGGGCCCGCGGGCCGGTGGCGTAGTCGAGGAGGATCTCGTGGAAGACGACCCGCTCGCCGTCGCGGCCCACCCGGGTGCCGCGCTCCAGCCTGGTGACGGGACGCGGGGAGAGCACCAGGCCGTCGAGGGCGAGCAGGAAGCCGGGCCGGCGGCGGACCACGAAGTCCTCGACGACGAGGCAGTCGAGGTCCGTGGTCAGCAGGCAGGTCAGCGCGTCCTCGACGCTCTGGACGATCGGCTCGGCGTTGTTGTTCATCGAGGTGTTGAGCAGCACCGGGGTGCCGGTGAGGGCGCCGAAGCGGCTGACGAGGCGGTGGACCCGCTCGTTCACCTCCGGGGCGACGATCTGGAGCCTGGCGGTGCCGTCGACGTGGGTGACGGCGCCGAGCCCCGCCCGGTGTTCGGGGCGCACCCGCCCCACGAACGACATGAAGTCGTGGTTCGCGGCGGTGTCGGTCAGCTCGAAGTAGGTGCCGGCGGCCTCGGGCACGACCATCGGGGCGAAGGGCCGGAAGCCCTCCCGCTTCTTGATCATCGCGTTGATCCGGGTGCGGTTGCCGGCCGGCCGGGGGTCGGCGAGGATGCTGCGGTTGCCCAGCGCGCGCGGGCCGAACTCGGAGCGGCCCTGGGCCCAGCCGACGACGGCGCCCTGGGCCAGCAGCCCCGCCGTCGTCTCCACGACGTCCGCCGGCCGCTCGTACTCGACCAGCGCGCTCCACGCGCCGAGCTTCTCCTCGACGGCCCTCGAACCGCCCAGGTCCGGCCCCCAACTGGCGCTGCGCATCCGCTCCTTGAGCCGCACCCGGCCGGACAGCGCCTCCTGCGCCAGCAGGGCCGCCCCCTCCGCCGTGCCCGCGTCGTGGGAGGCGGGGTGGACGAACACCTCGCTGAAGAGCCCCGAGCGCAGGACGGCGCCGTTGAGGCTGCAGTTGTGGGCGACGCCGCCGCTGAACACCAGCCGGGTGTGCCGGGTGGCCAGGCTCCAGTGCCGGAGCACGTGCAGCACGATCCGCTCCAGCATCTCCTGCAGCCCGGCGGCGAAGTCCTTGTGGCACTGCTCCAGCGGGCCGCCGGAGCGCCGGGGCGCCAGGCCGTGGGCGAAGAACAGGTTGCCGACGTAGTCGAGGGCCAGCGCGTGCGGCGGCAGGTCGTAGTCCCCGTTCGGGCCCAGCGTGAACATCGACTCGAACACCGGACGGTAGACGGCGGGATCCCCGTACGGCGCCAGGCCCATCACCTTGTACTCGTCGCCGAACCGGAACCCGAGGTGCCGGGTGGCGCCCAGGTAGAGCAGGCCCAGCGACTTGTGCATGGCGAACTTCTCGACCGTCTCCAGTTCGCCGCCGACGGCGCTGAAGACCGTCCCGGAGCAGTCCTCCCCCATCCCGTCGAGGACCACGACCAGGGCCTCCACCATCCCGGACCGGGCGAAGCCGGACACCGCGTGGGCGCGGTGGTGCGAGGCGTAGAACAGCCGGTCGTCGGGGAGCTCCCAGTCCAGCGCCTCCTTCAGCCGCTCCCCGATGAGCTCGCGCGAATAACGCAGGGGCACCGCGGGATTGTCGACGTAGAGGCCGTTCAGCATGAGATCGAGATACTGCTCGGGAAAGTAATAGCCCACCGCGTCGATTTCGTCCGGAGTGACACCGGCGATGTCGAGGCATGCCCGGACGGCATTCACGGGGAATTTCGTCGTGTGCTTGATCCGGTTGAGGCGCTCCTCCTCGACCGCCGCGACCAGGACGCCGTCCCGCACCAGGGCGGCAGCCGCGTCATGGTACATGTACTCGCGCAGGCCGGGCACGATATCGGAACTCTCGGGGGAGAAATTACCGTTCAGTCCGATCGTCAGCATGGTCGCCAACGTAATGGCGGGGATTGGGCGCGGCAAGCCGGACGGCCGGGAGAATGACATTCCCGGCCGTCCGGATGAATTCGGCGCGCAATTGATTTGCCGAGCGGGATACCCACCCCAGCGGGGGGTCGCCCGGTCGGCACGGCGACCAGGCTGCCGGAGTCGCGGGCCACGGGGGTTCGGCAGTCCGGACGGACCGCCGGCTCGACCCGGCAGCGGACGCCGAGTAACAGATCGGCCACGAACTTGCGCTGACCGGCCACCAGCTCGGTACGGTCGACGGGCACCACACCAGTCCCAGGGGGAACCATGCGCACCCGTACCACCACCGCGGCCGTCATCGCCGGCCTGGCCGCCCTCGGCCTCGCGGCCTGCTCCAGCACCACCTCGTCCACCGGCGACGCCAAGGCGCCCGCGAGCAGTCCGGCCGCCGCCCAGCCCACCTCGGCGGCAGCCGCACCCGCCGCGCCCGAGGCGCCCGAGGCGCCGGCACCGGCCGCGACGACGGCGCCCGGGGCCGCCGGCGGTTCCGGGGCGAAGCCGAGCGGGCCGCCTCCAAAGCCGGACGCCGCGACCACCGCCGCCTACATCGCGGCGTTGACGGCCATCGACCCGGAGATCGTCGGCGACAAGCCGGACCGGGCCGTCAGCCGCGGCCGCGACCAGTGCACCTCCGTCACCGAGTGGCCGACGGACCAGGCGAAGCTCGTCAACGTCGCCAACCAGCGATTCACCTCGCCCAAACACCCCGAGGGCTTCGGGCCCGAGAAGTCGGCGAAGATCCTCGCGGCGGTCCGCAAGCACATCTGCCCCACGTACTGACTCGCCGGAAGACACAGTGCGCCCGAACCGAGCCCCGCGATCCGGAGGATTCGGCCGGTCGGAGAACCAACGCCCCGGCGGAGCCCCGCTGCTTCGACCGCTACAGGCCCTCCAGGATCAGCAGCCGGTCCATGTGCTCGGCGGGAAGGTGCGGCGAGGCACCGGCGGCCTGCGCGACACGCTCCGAGGGGTCGGCGAGGAGCCTCAGCAACGACAGGAGCGGGAGGTTGCGGTGGGGCGCGACCGCGAGGCGGACGTGGTACTCGGCGTCGCGGGCCAGCTGCTCGGCGAGTTCCGGGGGCAGGTCCGGATCGCGGGGTGCGAGGGAGCGCAGCCGGGGCACGGGGTCGGTGGCGAAGCGGCGCAGCGTCGTCGGCGGGAACGGCAGGATCTCCGCCTTCTCCCACCAGAACGTGAACTTGTCCCGTCTGCGGAGGTAGCGGCGCTCGATGCTCTCGGCGGTCGCGAGGTCGACCAGGTGCGGGGCGCTGGCTGCCATGGTGAGGCGGACGGTCTCCTCCTCGTCATGGAGGAGTCGGGCCACCGCCTCGGCGGGCAGGGCCTCGCTCTCGGCCGCCGAGAGCCGGAAGCCGACGTAGGGCGAGTCGATGTGCGGCAGCGGGTCGGCCGTGACCCACGGCAGGCGCAGGGTCCGTAGCTCCGTGGGCGCGGCGGAGTCCCGGTACCACTGCAGAATCGCTTCCTCGTCGGGGTCGGGGTCGGCCATCGAGCGGGAGAGCTCGTGGACCGAGGTGTGGATTCGTGCGCGCTCGCCCTCCGGTGTGTCGGGCCGGGCGAAGACCTTCACCCGGACGTACAGGGACGGATCGACGGCCAGGGCCTCGCGGACCGACGGCGGCAGGTCGGGATGCCGGGCCAGCTCGGCGCGCACGTCGCCGTCCGGATCCTCGGCGAGCCGTTGGAAGGCGTCCGCGTCGAGGACGGCGTGGACCACCGCGCCCGCCCGGGTCACCGGGTCGGCCAGCAGTGCCGGCACCAGGTCCGCGGGCGGCACCGGATGCGGCAGGCGCGCGAAGTAGGTCGCACAGGCCGCGGCGCGGACCTCGGCCTCGGGGTCGGTCAGCAGGACCCGGCGGACCGCTTCCGGCGCCCGCGTCCAGTGCTTCGCCAGCGCGGCGCGCACCGCCGGGTCGGCGTCGGCGGCGAGGCGGGCCCGGAGGTCGGGCGGCGTGTGGTCACCCTTCGCGAGGCACTCGCGGACCTTCGGGTCCGGATCGTCGACGAGCCGTTCCAGCATCTCCCTCGGCGCGCTCTCGGCACGGAGGGCGAGTGCGGACCGCACCCCGCTGTCCCGATGGGCGGCCAGACGGATGCGGAAGCGGTCCGGCAGCCGGTCGTTGAGCGCCAGGCTGTGCAGCAGCCAGTGGTCGTCGGTCGCGACGATCTCGGCGACCATGGCCTCGGTGAGGTCCGGGCGTCCCGCCACCCGCCCGAGGCCCCGCCGCCGTGCGAACAGCCGCCGGATCATGGGAGCGGGCAGAGCGGGATTCACCGCCAACCCGTCCATCACGTGGTCGAGGTGAACCGGAGTCAGTGCGTTGGCTTCCATCCGGCCATGATGCCAGGCGGCTCTCTCCCCCTCTCCCCCCATCGGGCCCTCTCACGCTCCCTCGGGCACCGGCCGGAAGCCCGCCGTGCCGGTCGGCTGTCGGCGGGGACAGCGGCCTGCCGGTGGGATGTGAGTGGCCCCCGGGACGGTGGGACTCGGGCGCGGCCGACCGCAGAAGGCGCGACCCGCCCGCCAGACCATGTCGAACGTCCGGGAGCCCACCGTGCCCACCCTGTCCTCCGTATCCCAGTCCCCGCAGTGGGACGTCCGCCGGCTGCCCCGCGCCGACGGAAAGCGCTTTCTCGTCACCGGCGGCAACGCGGGCATCGGGTACTTCGTCGCCGAGCAGCTCGCCGGGACCGGGGCCACGGTCGTCCTCGGCAGCCGCGACCGGGCGAAGGCCGAGCAGGCGATCGCCTCCATCCGCTCGCGCGTCCCCGGTGCCGAGGTACGGCACGCGCCCCTGGACCTGGCCGACCTCGCCTCGCTCAAGGCCTCCGCGGACGCGCTCGGGCCCGGCCGCCTCGACGCGGTCGTCCACAACGCCGGGGTTGCGCTCGACCATCCGCCGCGCCGCGAGAGCGCGGACGGCCACGAGCTGATGTTCGCGACCAACCACCTGGGCCACTTCGCGCTGACCCACCACCTCGCGCCCCTGCTCCTCGCGACCCCGGGGAGCCGGATCGTCACCACCGGCAGCTTCGCGGCCAAGTCCGAACGCCTGGACCTCGACGACCTCCAGAGCGCCCGCGACTACCGGCCCAAGCGCACCTACTCGCGCTCCAAGCTGGCCCAGATGCTCTTCGCCCTCGAACTCGACCGCCGCCTGCGCGCCACCGGCAGCACGACGTTGAGCGTGCTCGTCCACCCCGGCGGCGCGCTCGACTCCCTCACCCCTTCACGCCCGCCGTTCCACGTCCGGACCACCGGCGAGCGGCTGAGCCGCCTGCCGCTCGGCCTGGTCGTCCAGGGCAAGGACGCCGCCGCGTGGCCCGCCGTCCGGGCCGTGCTCGACCCGGGCGTGCGCGGCGGCCTGATGCTGGGCCCCCGGGCGTTCGGGCTGCGCGGCGCGCCCGTGGTCGAACCGCTCTGGAGCCACCTGGCCGACACCGCGACCGCGGCGCGCCTCTGGGCGGCTAGCCGCGAACTGACCGGTGTCGAGCCGACGTTCACCGCGCTTTCGGGGCTCAGGGGGACCGAGGGCCCATGAGCCGATGCCCCGGCCGCTCCGGCCGTGCGAGGTGGCCCGCACCCCCGCCACCCTCGCCTCCGCCCCGCCTCGCCCCGCCTCGCCCCCGCCCCCGCCCCCGCCGAACTGGCGGCGCTGCTCGCCGAACTCGACGGGCGCGGCCCGCACGAACGCCGCCACTCGAACGTGCCGGCAGCTGGGCGTCGCCCGAGTCGCGCGCGAACGACGCGTCATGTCACGACAGCGAGAACGTCATCTGATGCGACGCTAGCTCAGGAAGGTCCAGAGCTGGTTCGCCCCTCCGGCGTCCGGGTAGACGCCGACCCAGCGGTCGTCGCCGGTCAGGTTGCGCAGGACGTCCAGGTCCCACCCGTAGTAGGTGTTGACGAGGTGCACGCTCCCGTTGGGCCCGGTCGTGAACTCCCAGTTCTGGGTGAACTGGCCCGCGCAGTCGTACTGGTCGACCCAGTCACCCGGGAGTGCCCGGGTGCCGTTGTGGACGTCCAGGCACTTGCCCGACTCCTCGTTGACGACGGTGGAGGCGCCGGCGACGTTGCCGTTGGCGCCGATGACGTTGAGGCAGCTGTTGGTGTGGTAGCCGTTCACGAGCACGCCCGTGGCCGAGTCGCCCGGGTTGCGCTGGAAGTACCAGTTCTGGGTCGTCTGGCCCGAGCAGGTGGCCTGGTCGACCAGGTCCTGCTGGTTGGCGGTGCCGTTGCGGACGTCGACGCACTTGCCGGTCTTCTCGTTGACCAGCACGAACGCCGGCAGGTTCTTGGAGACCAGGCGCCACGTCTGCTCGGGGCCCGCGGCGGGGACCGCGGCCTGCCCGCCGGTGCGGCTGGAGGGCGGGTAGGTGATCAGGTCCGTCTGGTCGGCGGTGGTGCCGTCGGGGACCGTCAGGGGGCGCTCGTCGTCCCCGACGCTGCGCAACTCGATCGCCTCGGCGGCGCCGCGCAGCGCGAGGGGCAGCAGCCCGACGGGGGTGACCCGCACCCGCACCAGCCGCCCCGCGGGGCGGACCGGCCGTCCAACTCACTCCACAGCCAGCGGCGTTCACGCGTGTGGAAGGATGACGCCATGCGGTCGACAATTCCGTTCGGGGAGGAGCTGCGGGCCGAGCTTGGCGTACCTCGTCGGGCTCGCCGACTGGGCAGCAGTCCGCGATCGCGGGTGTGGCGGGCCGAGCTGTCCGGCACACCGGTGGTGGTCAAGCAGCTCATCGACGCTCCGGAGGCCGCCGAGAGGTATGCGCGCGAGGTGGCGGCGCTGAAGCTCGCGTCCCGGGTCGACCCGCCCGTGGTGCCGCTACTCCTCGGCACCGATCCGGAAGAACGGGTCCTGGTCCTCGAACACCTGGACCACCAACAGCCCCGCGAGGACTGGGTGGTCGACTACGCCTCGGCACTGGCCCGACTCCACACGGCCGCAAGCCCCGATGACACAGGCGTGCTCCCGGCCTGGTCCGGCCCGACCCACGACGACATCGACTCCTTCCTCGGGCTCGCCAGGACGCTCGGCGTCGCGGTGCCGTCCGGAGTGCGAACCGAGCTGGACGGCCTCGTGAACCGCCTGCTCGGCATGCCGGGCCATGCCCTGCTGCACGGCGACCCCTGTCCCGGCAACGACATGCACACCAGCGGCGGCGTCCGGTTCATCGACTTCGAACAGGCCGCTCTGGGCAACGGGCTCGTGGAGCTCGCCTACCTGCGCATCGGCTTTCCGACCTGCTGGTGCGCCACCGCCCCGCCTCAGCCCCTGCTGCACGCGGCAGAGGCCGCCTACCGCGCGACGTGGCGCGACGCGACGGGCACCGAGGTCCAGGACGACCTCACCGACGCATGCGCCGGCTGGCTGCTACGAGGCGACGCTCTGGTCCAGCGGGCCTACAGAGGAACCGCCGACCACTTGGCCAGGATCCCGAACAGGGACTGGAAGTGGGGCACGGCAACAGCCCGGCAGCGACTCGTCCACCGTCTCGGAATCGTCAGCCGGATGACCGCTGACGGCGATGAGCTCAAGGCTCTGGGGCAACTCGCCGCGGCTATTCGGCAGGGCATGCTCACCCGATGGCCCGCGCTTCGACCGCTGCCCCCACAACGACCGTAGCCGGCGGCGGCCCACGAGGTGCCGGCGGCCCGGTTCAGCCGGCGGCCGGCCGCTGCCGGGCGTCGGTGAACGGGACGGGCTCGCCGGTGACGGTGTCGACCAGGGCCCGGCCGCCGAGCGGTCGGTGCAGGACGGTCGTGAGCCGGGCGATGCCGCCGTCCTCGCAGCCGATGTTCGGGCCCGAGGCGTCCCGGCGCTTCAGCAGCAGCGAGACCTGTTCCTCGGTCTCCCGGGCCACCAGGTCGGGCTTGTAGTCGCAGCCGGTCCAGGCGACCGCCATGGTGATCGTGCGGCCGTCCGCTTCCAGGGTCGGTTCCTTCGCCGACGGGTCGGCGAGCGCGATGCGGCGGAGGACGGACGCGTCTCGTCTCTTGTACGGGAGCGGGTAGTCGGAGTCGCCCCGGAACGCGTAGCAGGCCGCCACCCCGACCGCCACCACCACCACGGCCGCCCACCGCTTGTCACGTCTCGTCAGTTCCACGCCGGCCCCTCCCCTTGTCGCGGATCAGGGTAGGACCGTCCACGCGAGGCCCCGTCAGTGGGTGGCGTCGGCCGCGATGCCGACGAGCCGGCGGATCGCGTCGCCCCCGGCGGTGGCGGCGATCAGGACGCCGAACACGACGCCGGTGAAGACCGTGAAGGCCTCGTCGGTGCGGCGGCGCGCCTCGGTTCGGCGGCGCAGCCGGACGACGATGAGGATCGCGACGAACGCCGTCGCGCTGATGGTGTACTCCAAAGCTCTCCTCCGGCCCCGATGCGTGACGCTCAGCACCCCCCGGTCACCCGGAGCTCGCTGCCATTCGGGTGAGCATGCCAGAGCGGCCCGGCGCCCGGGGCGGCTTCGGGGAAATCGCGCGCTCCGGCGGGCGGCCTCGGCCGGGTGTGATCTATCCCACCCTCACCGGATTTCGGCCGCCGGGTCCTGCCGCGGACCCCCAGGGGCGGGGGACGGCCCGCCTCGGACCCCGCCGACCTGCGGGATCGCCGCACCGGGCGGTGGGGCGGCCGGGCGGGCCAAGCTGGCCGATTCCCGACCCGGTGGCGGAAGCGGTTCAACCGGTTCCCCTTGTTCATCCGTTGGTCATGGGACAGCCGGCCGCCGGTGCGCGGCCGAACGGGACGTCGAGCGGGACGTCGAGCGGGACGTCGAACGGGACGTCGAACGGGACGTCCGAGGAGAGGGGACGAACGATGGGGCGAGTACTGGACCACCTGGTGGGGGACGCCGACGCCTTCGCCAGGACGCTGGAGGAGCGCAGGCCACAGGTGTTCCGCACCGACGGCCGGCCCGCCGGGCTGCCCCGGCCGGGCGAGCTGGACGCCGCCCTGAACGGCGGTCTGCTGCGGGTGCCGTACGTGGAGATGGTGAAGGACGGCGAGGTCGTCGAGCCGGAGCGGTTCTGCACCGCCCGCACGGTGGCCGGGCGCCGCGAGGACGGCTGGGCCGACCCCGGGCGGATCACCGCCCTGCTGGCCGAGGGCGCCACCCTGCTGCTGCCGCAACTGGACCAGTGGTACGCGCCGGTACGGGCGCTGGCCACCGACATCGCCCTCCAACTGGGCCGCCGCACCGAGGTGTTCTGCTTCGCGACGGGCGCCGGCCGGCGCGGCCTGGACGTGCACCGCGACGACGCGGACGTGCTGGTCGTCCAGCTCGCGGGGCAGAAGGAGTGGACGGTCCACGAGGCGCCCGTGGACGGGCGCTGGCGCCCGGGGCTCGCGCCCGAGCCGGGGCCGGTGGCGCTGAACACGGTGCTCGCGCCGGGCGAGGTGCTGTACGTGCCGCGCGGCGCGCCGCACACCGCGACGGGCCGTCAGGGACTGTCGGTGCACCTGGCGTTCACCGTCCGGGAGGTCGGCACCGGAGGGCTGCACGCCGCGGTCGGCGAGTTCCTGGCCGCGGGCGTCGCGGGCGCCTCCACCGGTGCCGGCGCCCGGGGCGACGGCCTGCCCGACCGCCCCGGGACGGCCGCCGAGCTGCTGGCCGCGGCCGCCGAGGTGCTGCGCCTCAGCCGCGAGCGCCTGGCCGGGCTGACCCCGGAGGAACTGCTGCGCCTCGCGCGGGGACCGCTCCCCGAGCCGGCCTCTGACGCTTCGCCGCTCCCGGGGCCGCTGGGCTGCTGAGCGGGGAGAACGCGACCGGGCGCGGCTGCCC
>NZ_JBHTWX010000036.1:0-47541 GCF_042792155.1 Kitasatospora sp. NPDC056651
GCCCAGAGCCTGGCCGCCGCCGGCGCCGACGTCGTCGTCAACGGCCGCAGCCCCGATCGCGTCACCGAGACCGCGAAGCGGATCGGCGGGCGCGGCATCGCCGCCGACGTCGGCACGGCCGAAGGAGCCGCCGAGCTGATCCGGCAGCTGCCCGACGTCGACATCCTGGTCAACAACGCCGGCATCTTCGAGACCAAGCCCGTCTTCGACATCACCGACGAGGACTGGCTGCGCTTCTACCGGGTCAACGTCCTGTCCGGGGTGCGCCTGGCCCGCCACTACGCGCCCCGGATGGTCGCCCGCGGCTGGGGCCGCGTCATCTTCGTCAGCAGCGAGGCCGGCGTCCAGACCCCGCCCGACATGGTCCAGTACGGGATGACCAAGACCGCCCAGCTGGCCGTCTCCCGCGGCATGGCCCAGGAGGTCGCCGGCACCGGCGTCACGGTGAACTGCGTCCTGCCCGGGCCCACCATGAGCGACGGCGTGCTCGCCATGTTCGACGAGCTCTACCCCGGCCTCGACCCCGCCGAGCAGGAACGCCGCTACCTCGCCGAGAACCGCGCCGCCGCCTCCCTGCTCCGGCGCCTGATCCGCCCCCACGAGGTCGCCAACATGATCACCTATGTCGCCTCCGAACAGGCCTCGGCCACCACCGGCCGGGCACTCGGCGTCGACGGCGGCCTCCTGCCCACGATCATCCCCTGAACCGGGTGCCCGACCGTACCGGGGCGCCTGCTTCCCCGGCCCGCCACACGCGGCGCGAGGGCCGAGCGCACGAGCGACGGCCCGGGCCCGGCCGGCCGGCGGGGGCGGGCAGACACTTGCACTACAACGCGCATGCAATTATTGTCTTCACGTATAAAGCGCTCCTGCACCTATCTGTCGCAGAGTGTCCCACCACCGGCCCCGCCGGAGCGTCGCCGCCCGATCCCGGTGCGACCCCGTCCGCATCGCCACCCCCTCGGAGGTGCCCGTCCGCGCCTCGCTTCCACGCCCGGGGGGCCGCCATGTCCCGGCAGTACCGATCGAAAAGGCAAATGTCATGTCCCTGAAGCACATCCTTCCCGGCAAGCTCGGCTACGGCACCGCCCCGCTCGGCAACATGTTCCGTGCGATCCCCGACCAGGAGGCCGCCGCCACCGTCGAGGCCGCCTGGGACCACGGAATCCGCTACTACGACACCGCCCCCTTCTACGGCGCCGGCCTCTCCGAGTCCCGCCTCGGCGAGGTCCTGTCCACCAAGCCGCGCGACGCCTACGTGCTGTCGACCAAGGTCGGCCGCGTCATCCTCGACGAGTTGGAGGGGGGCGAGCGCGACCTCGGCGAGAAGGGCGGGCTGTTCGAGCACGGCAACCCGAACAAGATGCTGCACGTGTGGACCGCCGAGGCCACCGAGCGCTCCATCGAGGACAGCCTCAAGCGCCTGGGCACCGACCGCCTGGACATCGTCTGGGTCCACGACATCGCCCAGGACTTCCACGGCGACGCGTGGCTGAGCAAGTTCGAGGAGGCCCGCACCGGCGCCTTCCGCGTCCTGTCCCGGCTGCGCGACGAGGGCGTGATCAAGGCCTGGGGCCTGGGCGTCAACAAGACCGAGCCCATCGAGCTCACCCTCGCCCTCGACGAGCCGCAGCCCGACGGCTTCCTGCTGGCCGGCCGCTACACCCTCCTCGACCACGGCCACGCCCTCCAGCGCCTGCTGCCCCTCGCCCAGGAGCAGAACGTCGACATGGTCGTCGGCGGCCCCTACAGCTCCGGCGTCCTCGCCGGCGGCGCCCACTTCGAGTACCAGGAAGCCCCGCAGCACATCCTGGACAAGGTCGCCCGCATCAAGGACATCACCGCCCGCCACGGCGTCTCCGTCAAGGCCGCCGCACTCCAGTTCTCCCTCGCCCACCCGGTCTCCGCCGCCGTCATCCCCGGCGCCACCAAGCCCAGCCGCATCGCCGAGGACATCGCCGCCCTCAACGAGGACGTCCCGGCCGCGTTCTGGACCGAGCTGCGCGCCTCCGGCCTGGTCAGCCCGGCCGCCCCGCTGCCCGCCGGCGCCTGACCCCCCACCCCCCCACACATCACCCTCACCGCAGTACACAGGAGAAGCGATCATGGCCTCCACCTCCGTCAGCCGCGTCGTCCCCGCCACCCCCGAGCAGGTCTGGGCCCTCATCGGCGGCTTCGACGCCCTGCCCGACTGGCTCCCCTACATCCCCGAGAGCGTCGCCGTCGAGGGCGGCCGAGTGCGCCGGCTGAAGAACCTCGGGGGCGAGACCATCGTCGAACGCCTCGTCGACTTCAACGAGACCGAGCGCCGCTACAGCTACGCCATCCTCCAGGCCCCGTTCCCGGTCGACGACGGCTACGTGTCCACCATCCGCGTCCACTCCATCCCCGGCCGCCCCGACGCCGCCGAGGTCCAGTGGTCCGGCCGCTTCCACCCCAAGGGCGCCACCGATCAGGAAGTCGTCGACCTCTTCCACGGCATCTACGCCGACGGCCTCGACGCCCTGAACAAGACCCTCACCGGCTGACACCCCCCACCCCGGCACCCGGCCCCGCGGCCCGCACGCGCACCCCGCGCGTGGCGGGCCACGGGCCTCCGCGTTCCACGACCCGGACCACGCGGTCACGGCGCCCGACCCCGGCGCCCGTCAACCGGCACAGGCTCCCGGAACGGTGCCTGGACGCCGTCCCCCACCTCGTCCACGCGGTCAAACTCCCCCGCACCGACCTGGACTGAGACGAGCAGGCCCTCACCCCGCCCGGGCCCGGACAGGACGCACGAAGCACGGCCACCATCACGATGGCCGGCGCTTCACCTGTTCCGAGGCACCGGGCGCCGGTCAGAACCCGCGGCGCCGTACGACGGGAGTGTCATGAATCCGGCGGACGCCCGGCGTGACACCGGCACGCCCGGCGTCCTCCGACATGGAAAGGAACACCCTTCGCTGCGGCCGCTCGACGTCCGTGACGACGACTGACATCTCGTCGCCGGCCTGAAAGACCTCCGGCAGACCGGCTGCGGGCCTGCCGTGGACCTCTTTGAAGGGCACCAGTCCCACGACTCCGTCTCCGACGTCAACGAACGCGCCGAAGGGGAGCACCCTGACGACCGTCCCGCGAAGCGTCTGCCCCACCACCGTGCCGTCGGCGAAGGCCTGGAAGGGGTCGGGCAGCGGTGCGCGCAACGACAGCCTGGCCTCCGCATTGTGGGTGTCGAACTGGAGGAACTCGCATGAGACGCGCTGTCCGACCTCCACGACGTCAGTCGGAGCTCCGATATGCCGCCAGGACAGTTCGGGGACCGTGATGAACCCGACGCCGGGAAACACGGGATGGTCCGGTCCGTTGTCCAGGGCCACGAAGACCCCGAATCGCTCGATCGCCGCGACGGTGCCGGAAAGGATCTCGCCGCGGTGCAGTGACTCCAGGAACGCCCAAAGGCCTGGGCTCTCGGACTGCCAATCCATGCCCGCCACCTTGGCACACACGTCGCAAGCCGACGACGTCTCAACCCAACCGACAACAGACCGTAACGGCCACGCGATCGACTTCACGAATGATCCCGGTGATGCGTCCGGGCCGTGGTTGACGCTGGTGACCACCCAGCAGGCGCGGGTGGGCAGTGCGATGGCGGCGCTGCGTCTTCAGGGGCGCGGTCCCGTGGCTGCGCTGGATCTGCTGACGGCCGCGGCGCAGGACTCCGAGGCGAAGGCAACCCGGGGCGCGCGGGAGAGGTTCCTGGAGTTGCCGGTTGCCGAGCGGGCGGCGTTCGTACGGCGGAGATGCGGGGTTTGCCCGGATCGGTGTCGTCAGCGGCGGAGGTGTCGGCGACTGCGACGCCGAGCGGGGCGACGGTCACCGACCGCTGCCTTCGTGCAGCCCGGTCATTGTCACTCGGGCGGGTGGGCCGATGGCCAACGCCCGTACGGGAACCGGTGCCGCTGGCAGGATGGCGGCCATGTCGAACACCAGGCGCGTGAAGCCGCCCACCCCTTCCCGGACCGCCCCGGGAACGTCCGTCCACACGATCAAGGTCACCCTGTCCGGCTCCAGGCCCCCGATCTGGCGTCGCCTGCAGGTGCCGTCGGGCACGGATCTGCGGCGGCTGCACGAGCTGGTTCAGGCCGCGTTCGGCTGGGAGGACTACCACATGTGGGCCTTCGAGACCGGGCGGGAACGGTACGGCGTCACCGATCGGGGCCTGGGGATCCGCAACGCGACGGCGATGTGCCTCGACCAGATCGCCCCCGGCGTCGGCACGCGGTTCCGTTACATCTACGACTTCGGCGACAACTGGGAACACGACATCCTCGTCGAGGCCGTAGGAGACGCCGAACCCGGTGTCTCCTACCCGTACTGCCTCACCGGCCGTCGGGCCGGCCCGCCCGAGGACTGCGGCGGGATCTGGGGATACGAGTACCTCGTCGAGGTTCTCACCGACCCCGGCCACGAAGAACACGAGGAACGACTCGAATGGCTCGGTCTCGGCTCGGCCGACCAGTTCGACCCCGCCGCGTTCGACCCGGCCGAGATCAACACCGCCCTGGCCGACTACACGACCGTACTCGTCCACGACTGAAACCGGACCGCGCCCAGCCGATCGCCCCCGGCCCCGCCGGGGGCGATCAAGACCCTCGCAGGATCAACGCGGCGCCGCACTGGTGTGATGCGTCAGAGGTTCCGAGGTTCAGTCAATTCCGTTTTCGTGTCGGGGGTGATCCTGGCGAGACAGTCGGCGAGGGAGTTCAGGATCTCGTCGGCGGTCTTGGTCCGGCTGACGGGTCGCGGGTTTGCGTTCCACGTCTCGATCCGGTCGCGGTTGTCGTTCTCAAGGGCCTGGACGGAGGTGTGGACACCGCGCCGGATGAGCTTGTCGGTCAGCAGCCCGAACCAGCGCTCCACCTGGCTGATCCAGGAGTCGAAGTAGAGGCCGACCACGTCGTGGACCTTCTCGACGAACAGCGGGTCCGAGCCTCCGGGCACTCCTCGCGGGCCCCCCGGGGTCGGACGACCAGGCCCCGAACCACAGCGCCCGCCACCGGCCCGATAAGGTGCGGGCCCGGGGGCCGAGGACGGACGGGAGTACAGGAGCGGCGTGCGGATTCTGCTGCTGGGACCGCTGGAGCTGCGGACCGCCGAGGGCACGGCCGTCCACGTCGGCGGCGCCCGGCGCCGCGCCGTGCTGGCCGCGCTCGCCCTGGAGGCCAATCGCGTGGTCCCGGTCGAGCGGCTGCTCGACCTCGCCTGGGACCACACCCCGCCCCCCACCGCGCGCGCCGCGCTGCAGGGCCACATCGCCAAGCTGCGCGCCCTGCTCGACGACGGCCTGCGGCTGGAGACCCGCGCCCCGGGCTACGTGCTGCGCGCCGACCCGGACCTGATCGACGCCCACCGGCTGGACCGGCTGCTCGACCGCGCCCGCACCGAGGCCGCCGACGAGGCAGCCGTACCGCTGCTGCGCGAGGCGGTCGCGCTGCGGCGCGGCGCCACACTGACCGACTGCGGCTCCGCCGCGCTGCGCGAGGGCGCGGCCGCCCGACTGGAGGCCCTCCGGATCCAGGCCCTGGAACAGCTCGCCGAACGGCTGCTGCGCACCGGGCGGGGCGCCACCGTGACCGCCGAACTCACCGAGGCGCTGGCCGGGCACCCTCTGCGCGAACCGCTGGTCCGCCTCACCATGCTCTGCCTCCACCAGGAGGACAGGACCGCCGAGGCCGTCGCCCTCTACGGGGCGACCGCGCGACGGCTGGCCGAGGAGGCCGGGATCGACCCCGGCACCGGCCTCCGGGAGGCCCTCGCCCGGATCCGGTCCGTCCCGCGGGCGCAGCCCTGCGCCGCCCCGGCGCGGCTGCCCCGCGAGCCGGGCCGCTTCGTCGGACGGGACGCCGAACTGGCCTGGCTGGGCGAACAGAGCGGCGCGGACGGCGGTACGGGCACGGCGGCCGGCGGCGGACAGCGGCTGCTGGTGGTGACCGGCCCGGCCGGGGTCGGCAAGACGGCGCTCGTCCTGCGCTGGGCGCACCGGAACGCCGCCGCGTTCCCGGACGGGCGGATCGGTGTCAACCTCCGCGGCTTCGACGAGACCACGCCGCTGAGCCCCGAGGAGGCACTCGCCGAACTGCTGCGGGGCCTCGGCGCCGAGGACGGCGCCCTCCCGACCGACCGGGCGGAGCTGACCGCCGCCTGCCGGGCGCTGCTGACCGGCCGCCGGGTGCTGCTCGTGCTGGAGAACGCGCGGGACGCGGAGCAGGTGCTCCCGCTGCTGCCGACCGAGCCGGGCTGCGTCGTGGTGGTGACCAGCCGGCACCGGCTCACCGGGCTGCTCGCCGTCGAGGGCGCGCGGGCGCTGTCCCTGGAGTCGCTCCGGGCCGTGGACGCCTTCGGGGTCCTGGCCGGGATCGCCGGCCGGCCGAGGCTGGAGGCCGAACGGGAGGCGGCGGAGCGGGTGGCCGGCCTGTGTGAGGGGCTGCCGCTGGCGCTGCGGATCGCCGGCTCACGGCTGGCGACCCGGCCGCACTGGCGGGTCGCCACCCTGGCGGGCGAACTGTCCGACGAGCGCTCCCGGCTGGCCGCGCTGGCCACCGAGGGCACGCTGAGCGTCGCGGCGGCCCTGGAACTGACGGTCCGTACCCTTCCCGAGTCGGCCGTCGCCCTGTTCCGGTTGCTCGGCGTCCACCCGGGCCAGCAGGTCGACACCGCCGCGGCGGCCACCCTGGCCGGCACCGACCGGCGCGCGGCCGCCGCTTCGCTGGAGCTGCTGTACCACGCGCACCTGGTCGAGGAGAGCGCGCCGGGACGCTTCGAGCGCCACGACCTGGTGCGGCTGCACGCCCGGCACGCGGCCGAGGAGCTGCCGGCCGCCATCCGGGAGACGGCCCTGGCCCGGCTGTTCGACCACTACCTGGCCACGACCGCCGCCGGGCTCGTCCTCGCCCGGCCGGACGCACGCCACCACCGCCCGGCCCACCGACCGAGCGGCGGCACCCCGGAGTTCGCGACCTCGGCGGACGCCCTGGCCTGGTTCCGGGCCGAGGAGCCGACCGTCCGCGCCCTGATCGCCCTGGCCTGCCGGTGGGGCGCCCACGACCACGCCTGCCGGATGGTCGAGAACGCCGGCTACCTCTACCTCGACGCGGGCCTGTTCCGTGCCTGGGAGGAGGCGGCCCGACAGGCGCTGACGGCCGCCGAGACCGCCGGCACGGCCGCGAACCGGCCGCACCTGTACTCCAACCACAGCCTCGCGCTGGGCTGGCTGGGCCGGCGGTCGGAGGCCCTGGAGCAGTCCGAGCGCGCCGTCGCCGTCGCCGATCCGGAGAGCCTGCCGGTCCTCAGGCACCGCTACCTCAGCATGCGGACGAGCTTCGCCGACGACCACGGCGAGCCCGAGCGAGCGCTGGAGGGCTTCGCCGAAACGGTGGCCCACGCGCGGAAGCTGGGCGATCCCCGGCTGCTCTCCCAGGCCCTCAACAACCTGGCGCACACCCTGTTCCGGGCGGGCCGGGCCGCGGAGGGACTGGAGCCGATCGAGGAGTCGCTGGCCCTGCTCGCCGGGCGCGAGTCGGACCCGTACCTGGTGATCTCGACCAAGACCTACGCCCAGGTGCTGCGCGCGCTGGGCCGCACCGACGAGGCCGTGGAGCAGATCCACCGGGTGCTGGAGCTCGGCCGGGCCCAGGGCAACCAGGCCCACGCGGAGTTCGACTTCGCCGACTTCATCGGGCAGGTGATGGACGACCGGGGGCTGAAGGCCGAGGCGCGTCGGCACTGGGAACGGGCCCTCGAACTCGCCACCGAGCAGGGGCGGATGACCCGCCAGGTGGAGGTGGTGCAGGCGAGGCTGGCGCGCTTCCGGTCGTGACCGGCCCGGTCAACCGCTCCAGGAGCCGCCCGAGGTGGTCGTCCGCGCACCCGGGGCCGAGGCGCCGCCCGCCGGTCCGGCCGAGGTGCGCGGCGCCGGGCCCGTCGAGACCGCCGGAGCGCGGTACGCGGCCGTGGTCCGGCGCGCGGCGGGGGCGGTCACGGCCGGGGGATCGTCACCGTCCGGCATGACCCGCTCGATCCGCAGCGCCAGGTTGCGGTCCTGGCGGTCACCGGCCTGGTCTCGGTTCCGGCTGTGCACGGCCTGCGTCAGCACGCCCCGGATCTCCTGCCACCGGCCCTGCACGGCACGGATGTTGGGACACCACTCGCCCTGGTGGCGATGCTCCAGGTCGAGCTGCCAGCTCTCCGCCTCGACGAGGTGGACGGCGCCGACCTCGCCGTGGATCTCCACCGGAGCCGCGCCCCGGACGGTCACCACCGCCCGCTGCGGGAACCGCCCCTCCACCGCCGTCACCGTGATCCGGCTCGGCCCCTGGTACCAGGCCATCGCTGTCCTCCCTCGTCCGTCCTTCGGGCCGGCTGCCGACCGGCCTCCGCCGGTAGCACGGACGGCACACCCTCCGGGGTTCGACCAGCTCGCGTCCGGTCTGAACCCGGCGGCCCACGGCTTCCGTTCAGCGGGGCGAACCCCGGCCCGCACCCCGCTGCGGCCGCCCGCGTCCGGCCCGAACCGGCGACAGCTCCTGGGAGAGACCATCGTGACCAGCACGGCGAAACGGCGACGAACGGCTCTGGTCCCCACCGCGGCGGTCCTCGGGCTCGTCGCGGCGGGAGCACTCACCGTGCGGGTCCCACCGCCGTCGCACAGCCCCGTCCAGGCACACCCGGTGGAGCGGACGCGGCCCGCCGAGGCGCACGACCCGGTCCTGCGGCTGTCGGGCACCTCGCGCAGCGGGGTGCGGGTGCCGCTGCCCGGGGCGGACGCCCCGGGCGACGCGGTCCGGCCGGGGGACGGGCAGGACCTCCGGTGACCGTCAACGGAGGCGGCCACACCGGCGACTCCTGCGACGGGCGTTACGAGGCGGTGCCGATGTCCGGCGACCGGAACGAGGACGGTGAAGGCGCCCAGGTCGGCGCCGGAGGCCCGCCGTAGCGGCCCCGTCCAGCGGTGCGCGGGACGGGGCCGTGGGTTACCGCGGTTCCTCGGTGGTGCGACGACGTCGGCCACCGACCATGCCGAAGCCGCCGCCGATCAGCAGCAGCGCGCCGGCTCCGGCGACGATCACGCTGGTGGCGTCGCCGCCGCCGGTGGAGGCGAGGGGCTCGCCGTGGGCGTCCCCGGCGGGGGTGGCCGTGGGCGCGGCGGCAGCGGCGGCCACGGGGGCGGTCGGGGTCTCGGTAGGACTCGCCGTCGGCGACGGGGTGGCGGGTGCCGACGCGGTCGCCGTACCCGTCGCGGTGGGTCTCGCCGTCGGCGGCGGGGCCTGCGTGGTGGGGGTGCGGGTCGGAGTCGGTCGGCCGGTGGGCCGACCGGTCGGTGTCGAAGTGGCCGTGGCGCTCGTGGTCGCCGCCGGCGTGGTCGCGGCCGGGGTGGTCGCGCTGACCACCGGGTCGGCCGTCGGGGAGCAGTCCGCGGTGGGGCTCCGGGTGCCGGTCGCAGTCGTGGGTTCGGGGGTCTTCTTCTTCGGCTTGGCGGGCGACGGGCTCTCGGTGGGGTCCGCGGGCTCGGCGGTCGTACTGACGACGGTCGTGGCCGTGGGGACCGGGTCGGGGCAGTAGGCGGCTCCGTCCGACGGCTTGGAGTCGACGTGGTAGCCGGCCACGATCCTGGTGAACTCGTACGGGCTCTGCTGGATCCCGCCGCACTTCGACGCGGTGTCCTTGGAGAACGCCTCGGTGCAGGGGCGATCCCGGTTGACGGCCCAGAAGGTGAAGCGGGCGAGGTGGTGGGTGGCGGCGAAGTCCCGCATGGCCCGGAAGTCGGCCGGGGAGACGACCTCGTCCGGGGAGTCGCTGTGCCCGTTGACGGAGGATAGGCCGGTGTGGCGCCAGGCGGTGTCCTGGTCGTAGCCGTAGGCCTTGACGAGGGTCCGCTGGAGCCCGGTGAGGGCGGCCTCGGTGGCGTCCACCATGGTGCCGCTGTGGTGGTCGAAGTCGAAGGGCATGACCACCCAGCCGTCCACCTCCAGGCCGGCCTTGGCCGCCTTGACGACGAGGTCGGCGCCGTCGGCGTCAGGGCCGTTCTCCTCGGTGCTGAAGGTGACGTAGACCCGCAGACCGGGGTTCTTCGTCTTGACCGTCTTGAGCGCGTCGACCACCCGCTGACGGGATGCGGCGCCGCTCAGCTCGGTGCTCTCGATGTCGATGTCGATCGCCTTCAGCTGGTAGGCGTCGATCACCTTCTGGTAGGCGGCGGCGAGTTGGGCCGCTTCGGTGCACTTCTCGCCGAGTTTGGCGCCGTCCCAGCCGCCGAAGGCGGCCACCACGTCGCCACCGGCGGCGCGGATGGCCTTGATCTTCGTCTCCTCGTCGCCGCCGGTCAGCGCGCGCTCGCCGTCCCAGGCGGGCTCGCAGCCGTGGCCGGCGAGCAGGAAGGCCAGGGTGAACTGCCGGATGCCGGTCGCCTTCATCACCTCGACCGGGTCCTGGGCGGCACCCGAGTCGCCCCAGCCCAGGTACTCGTAGACGGCGTTGAGGCCGACCGGGTCGGTGGCCGCGGCCGGGGCGTCGTTCTGCGCGACGATCAGGACGCCGCCGGCCGCGAGCGCGATGGCGGCGGCGGCGATCCGCCGGCGGCGGCTGAGCCGGTGTTTGGACATGGCAGGGGATCTCCTGGGCTGGGGACGGGAGACGGACCGACTCCGCCGCCGCAGCCCCGGTCCCGCCGGGGCCGCGGGAGCGGGGTCCGGTTCGAGGTGCCCCCGCGTGGAGCGACGGGTGTACAGCCCTCGGGGCCAGCGCCTCACGCGGGGGGTCCTCGGCGAGGGACACGGAATGGCACCCCCCTCCGGTTCACCGTCGGCTCGACCGGCCCGGCGATCCGTCAACCGCCCGGCGTCCGAGCGGCTCCGGCCCGGTCATCCGGTCGCTGCCGGGCGGTGCGCGCGTCCGCGGCGCCACCTCGCCGGGGCAGGCCCGGCAGCCCCTCCCCCGGTTCCACGGGGGCGCCGCGCACCAGCTCTTCCAGCAGCCAGTCCAGGGGGTCCGGCACGACACCGTCCGACGCGGCATCGTCCGGCGCCGTGCGCACCGGTACCGCACCGCCGGCGACCGCCGCACCCTCGTCCGGCCTCCCGTCCGTGGTCTCGTTCCGGAAGCCTTCAAGCGTCCGGCTCAGCCGGTCCACCAGCCGCGCGCGCCCGGAGTCCGCGGCCTGCTCGGCGGGGGCGGTCGGCTCGGGCACCTGCCGGACCAGCTCGCCGACGAGCCTGCGGGCCAGCTCCAGCGCCTGCCTGGCGGTGTCCAGCGCGCGGGCGGAGACGCCCTGCGCCGGGACGGCGGCCGTCACGCACTCCAGGGCCGTGCCCGCCGCCCGCACCACGTGGTCGAGCAGCCGCCGGGTGGCGGCCGCCCGTTCCGGGCAGGGCAGTTCGGCGGCCAGTTCCACGGCGTAGAGGTGGGCGAGGCGGTCGATCCGGAAGAGCCCCGGCAGGGCCTCCAGTACGAGGTGTGCCGCGTCGAGCTCGGCGAGCAGTTCACGGGCCCGGGCCGGCGAGGCGCCGGTGAGTGCCGCGGCGTCCCCGCTGTCGAGGGTCTCGCCGGGGTGCAGGCCGGACAGGGCGAACAGGCGTCGCGCCTCCTCGGGCAGGACCCGGACGCTGCGGCCCAGCGCCGTCGCCATGCCGAGCGCCCCGCCGGTGGCGAGCGGGGCGAGGCCGGTGCGCTGGTCGGACATCTCCTCCACCAGGGCGCTCAGCGACCAGGCGGGCCGGGAGGCCAGTCGGGCGCCGGCCACCCGGAGGGCCAGCGGCAGCCGGTCGCACAGCGCCGCCAGTCGCCGGGCGGCACGCGGTTCGGCCGCGACGCGCTCCGGTCCCGCCACCCCGGCGAGGAGGTCGACGGCCTCCTCCTCCGGCAGGCCGGCGACGGGCAGGGGGATGGCGGCCTCGCGCGCCACCAGGCCGGTCAGCCGGGAGCGGCTGGTGACGACGACCACCGGCTCGGGCGCGGTGGGCAGCAGCGGCTCGACCTGCTCGGCGGAGCGCGCGCCGTCGAGGACGAGAAGCAGCCTGCGCCCTTCCGTCAGGGTGCGGAAGAGTTCGCCGGCCCGGCAAGGGTTCTGGGGCACCTTGCCGGCCGGGACGCCCAGCGCGCCGAGCACCGTGGCGAGGGCCTCGGCGGGGGTGAGCGGTTCCTCTTCGCCGAAGCCCCGCAGGTTCAGGTGGATCCGGCCGTCGGGGAAGCGATCGGCGTGGGCGTGCGCCCAGTGCAGGACCAGGCTGCTCTTCCCGGCCCCGGCGACTCCTGTGACCAGCACCGGCCGGCCCTCGGCACGCAGCGTCGCCTCGTCCAGTTGCCGCAGTTCGGCCGCGCGGCCGACCAGGCCGACGCCCGGCCGCGGCAGCGTGCCGCCGCCGGTCACGGCCGCGGCGGTGGTTCCCTCGGCGGGGTCGAGGGCCTCGCCCGCCTGGCGCGGCAGGCGACCCGGGGTCCGGCCGTGGGCGGCGAGCCTGGCGCGGGCCCGCTCGTGGGCGAGCCTGGTGTCGGCGGCCCGGCCGGCTTGGTGGAGGCAGCGGGTCAGCAGGGCGGCGGCCTCTTCCCGCAGCGGGTCGGCGGTGAGGGCTGCCCGCAGATCGGTGAGCGCCTCGGCGCCGCGACCAGCCGTCAGGAGCCGTTCGGCGAGCGCTTCGGTGGCGAGGGTCCGTGCGGTGTCGAGCCGTCGGCCGGTGGTCTCGGTGAGGGTGCGCGAGCCGCAGTCCGTCAGGGCCGGTCCGTCCCAGAGGTCGAGGGCCTCGCGCAGCAGGCCGATGGCGCGCTCGGTGTCGGCGACCTCGTCGGCGGCGGCCGTCAGGCGTTCGAAGTGCGTGGAGTCGACCAGTTCGGGCTCGCCGACCAGGACGTAGGCCTGGGGCCGGGTCAGCAGGCTCAGGCCCTCGCCGAGTCCACGCCGGACGGCGGAGACGTGGCCTTGGAGGGCGGCCCGGGCGGTCGGCGGCGGGGCACCGTCCCACACCGTGTCGAGCAGCCGCTCGACGGGGACGGGGTGGTTCAACTCGCTTGCGAGCAGAGCGAGAACGGCCCGGCGCCGGGCACCGGCCACGACGACCGGGCGTCCCTGTTCACAGCGGATTTCGACTCGGCCGAGCAGCCGGACGCGCACACTCTCTCCTGAGCGCCTGAGGACGAACACGTGCGGAAGGGGACGAGGCCGAGGATAGGGAGGTGTTCGATCTTCGTCCAAACCCCGGCCCGGATCGGCAAGGAAACCCAACTGGCATGCGCCGCTTCGGTTTTGTCCGCTGAAACCGCCAACGCGCGACGCTAAAGCTTCGCGCGGAGTTCACTCGCCGATCATCAGGAGCCCTTCAGTGACGCGCGTAGATTCACCGTTCGCGAGGAGTGGTTGAATGGTCCCCGGCAGCACTGCCGAGGTTCGACCGATGGGGAGCACATGCGCATCCGGCTGCTCGGGCCCACCGAGCTCAGGGCCGCCGACGGCCGGGGCATCCCGGTGCCGGGGGCCAAGCGCCGGGGCGTACTGGCCCTGCTGGCCCTGGAGATCGGCCGCTGCGTACGGGTCGAGCGCTTCTACCACCTGCTGTGGGACGAGGCCCCGCCCGCCCAGGCCAAGGCCGTGCTCCAGGGCCACGTCGCCGCGCTGCGCAAGCACCTGACCGGCACCGCCCTGACCGTGGAGACCCGGTCCGCGGGCTACCTCCTCACCGGCGACCCAGAGGCGGTCGACGTCCACCGCTTCCGCGCGCTCACCGCCCACGCCGGCGAGGAGCCGGACGACGGGGCGGCGGCCGGCCGGTACGGCGAAGCCCTCCGGCTCTGGGAGGGCGACGCGCTCGCCGACCTCCCCGACACCGAGCTGCGCCGCGACCTCGCCGGCCGGCTGGAGCACGCCCACGAGCAGACCGTGCACGACTGGACCGAACGGCTGCTGCGCATCGGTCAGGGGGCCACCGCCCTGCCCGTACTCGAACAGCAGCTGCACACCGAGTGGCTCCAGGAACCGACCGCCGCCCTGCTGGTGCGCTGTCTGCACCAGGCCGGGCGTCCGGCCGAGGCCCTGCGGCTCTACCACCGCTCGCGCAGCGGGCTCGCCACCGAACTGGGCCTGCGCCCAGGGCCGACGCTACAGGCCGCCCTGGCGACGGTGCTCGCCGACGAGCGTGCCACAGCGGGCCACGCCCGCGCCCCGGACCGCGCGGAGCCCGCCCGGCCCCTCCCCCGGCCCGCCGTACGCCCACTGCCCCGCCGTACACCCGGCTTCGTCGGCCGGACCGCCGAACTGGGCTGGCTCGACCGGGCCTGCGGCGCCGAACGCCCCGACCACGCGCTGGCCGTGGTGATCGGCGCGGCCGGCGCCGGCAAGACCGCGACCGTGGTGCGCTGGGCCCACACCGCCGCAGGCGGCTTCCGCGACGGCCACCTCCACCACGACCTGCGCGGCTTCGACCCGGCCCACCCCAGCGACCCGGCCGAGGTGCTGGGCCGCTTCCTGCGCATGCTCGGGCTGGCCGAGGCCGAGATCCCCGAGGACCGTGCCCGGCGCGGCGCGCTCTACCGGGAACTCACCGCCGAGCGCGAACTGCTGGTGCTGCTCGACAACGTGCGCAGCGCCGCCGACGTCACCGAGCTGCTGCCCGCCGGACCGCGCAGCGCGACGGTGATGACCAGCCGCAACAGCCTGGAGGACTTGATCGTCACCGAAGGGGCGGCGCTGCTGCGGCTGGAGGCGCTGCCCGAGACCGACGCGCTCGACCTGCTCGCCCAGGTCCTCGGCGAGCGGCGGCTCGCCGCCGAGCCGGCCGCCGCCCGCCGGCTGGCCGGACTCTGCGACCACCTGCCGCTCGCGCTGCGGATCGCCGCGGCCCGGCTGGCCGCCCAACCATCCTGGACGGTCGGCCAGTTGATCGCCGAGGTCGAGGACGAGCGCACCCGGCTGCCGGCCCTGGACGCCCTCGGCGGGGTGAGCGTGCGCTCGGCACTCAACCTGACGCTGCGCCGGCTGCCCCCGGCCGCGGTACGGCTGGTCGCCCTGCTGGCGGTGGCCCCCGGGCCGGAGATCGACGTGCCGACTGCGGCCGCGCTGCTCGCGGCTCCCCCGGGCGAGGCCCGCCGAGCGCTCGGCGCCCTGACCGCCCACCACTTGCTCACCGAGACGGCCGCGGGCCGCTACGGCCGCCACGACCTGATCCGGCTGTACGGCCGGGAGCTGCTGGACGCCGATCCGCCGGCGCGCCGGCACCGGGCGCTGGTCCGGCTGCTGGACTACTACCTGGCCGCCGCCGGCGCGGGCGCCGGCCTGCTCCAGCCGCACCTGACCGAGTTCGAGCGGCCGGTCGCCTTCCCGCCGCCCGTACTGCCCGAGCTGCCGGACGTACGCTCCGCGCTGGACTGGTTCCGCGCCGAGGAACCCACCGTCCGCGCCCTGGTGGCCGCCGGCACCGCGGCCGGCGAGGACGAACGGTCCTGGCTGCTGGCCTTCCTCGCCAACTGCCTCTACTTCGGCGCCGGACAGCTCACCGACCGGCTCGACTGCCTGCGGCACGGCCTGGCCGCGGCCACCCGGACCGGGGATCCGGCGGCCAGGGCCCTGCTGGAGGCCGCCACCGCGCGGGCGCTCAGCGGCAAACGCCGCCCCGCGGCGGCGCTGGTCCTCGCCCGCCGGGCCGAGGAGCGCACCCGCGAGCACGACGGCCCCGCGCAGATCTACGCCATGGGCGTGCTGGCGGTGGCGCTCGCCGACCGAGGCGACCTCGCCGAGGCCCTGCGGCTCTCCGACGCGACCGTACGGCGGCTGGACGAGCTCGGTCTGAACCGGGCCGGCGCGGCGGTGCTGAGCAACGCGGCGACCCTGGCGAACCTGAGCGGCGAAGGCCCGACGGCGCTGCGCGACGCCCGCGAGGCCCGCCGGCTGCTGGCCCCGTACCCGCACGCCACCTTCCACCTGCTCGCCCTGGTCGAGGAGGCACAGGCGCTGCGGCTGCTCGGCCGGGTCGAGGAGTCCGAGCGGGCCTGGCTGGAGGCGGCGGCGCGCTGCCGGGCCAGCGCGGCGCGGCACCTGGAGGCGGCGGTCGAGCAGCGCTTCGCCGACTTCCTGCTGTCCACCGGGCGGCCGGCCGAGGCGGCGGCGCGGCTGCGTACGGCGGTCGAGCTCTACGGGGAGCTCGGCGACACCGGCAGTGCCGCCGAGCTCGGGGCGCGGGCCGCCGCGATCGAGCGGGAACTCCCGCCTCAGACCGCTACCGAGAGGATCCCCCGGGCCGCCAGGATCGGCCGCAGCGCCCGCACCGCGTAGAAGTTGCGGGACTTCACCGTCCCCACCGGTACGCCGAGCGCCGTCGCGACCTCGGCCGTCGAACGGCCGTTCAGGTGCAGTTCCACCAGCACGTCGCGGTGGTGCGGCTGGAGCTCCGCCATGGCCGTCGCCAGGTCGCGGGCCGCGATCACGTCCTCGTACGGGTCGTGGGTCCCGGCGTACTCGTCGGGCGAGTTGACTCCGATCTCCCGGGCCCGGGCGGAGGCGCTCCGGAAGTGGTCGATCGCGATCCGGCGGGCCACCGTGAACAGCCACGGGCGGCTCTCCTCGATGCCGCGTTCGATCGCGGCCGGGTTCTGCCAGGCCCGCAGGAAGGTCTCCTGCAGGATGTCCTCGGCCTTGCCCCGGTCACCACTGGTGACCCGGAGCATGGCGCGCAGCAGGCCCGGCCCGTGCACGCGGTACAGCTCCGCCAGGGTGTCCTGGTCCAGGGCCGCGGGGCCCCGGTAGGGGTGTTCGGCGCGCTGCTGGGCGCCTTCGGGTGAAGCGGCGGCTTCATCGGCCACGGCTCTGTCCTTCGCTCCGGTACAACGGCATCGGCGGGCAGCCGTGGGGGTTTCTTCGTGGTGAGCCCCGGTGTCCCGCCCTGACGGGAAAACCGTCCCAGCCGTCACCAACGTCCGCCCAACGGCGTGATCGGCTTCGCGTTGGCGGTCGCCGGTACCCGTTCGAGGGTGCGGTGCGGCGGAGCGTTCAGGGGCGGGCCGTGAGTGCGGCGGTGAGCCGCTCGACGCCTTCCTCCCCGAACCGCTGCACCAGGATCGCGACCCACTCGGCCAGTTCGGCGCGCTCGTCCTCGGACCAGGTCGGAGCCGAGGGGTGCTCGTCGACCACCAGCACGCGGGCCAGCGCGAGGTGGTCGGTGCCGGGCGTCGTCCGGGCCGGCCCGGCCAGTCCGTGGAGGGCCATCCGACGGGCCGTGGCGAGGACCTCCCGGGCGGTGGCCGCGGGGACGCTCCACCCGGCCGGGAGGGCCGCGCCGGTGGACCGGGTGGCCGCCGGTTCGGCCTCGTCGGCCAGCCAGGCGGCGATCAGCCGGCGCGCCGTCGCCTCGTCACCCTGTCCGTTCCCGTCCCGACCGTCCGTCATGGCCCTGAGTCTCTCACCATCGCGGTCCACCGCCGTGGTTGCCATCGGCGTCCACCTCACCCGTCTGCCCGGCCCTGGACGCGGGCCGCTCGTCTGTCGCGTGGTTGCACGTAGAACGTGCTCGCGGGTGTTCACTCCGGCGCCACATCGGTGGAGGAGACCGTCGACGGCGCCGGGCGGCGCGCGCGCCGCGCCCCGCGCCGGAGGCCGTCAGCCGGCGGCCCGTCCCGCCCGTCGGCGGCCGAGCCGCACGGTCAGGCCGCCGAAGGCCGTCAGCAGGACGACGCCGGTGCCGCCGCCCGCCACTGCCCGGGCCCGCCAGGCCTTCGAGCGGTCCGGCCCGGGGTCGACCAGCACCGGGGTGCCGGGGTCGGCCGCCCGGGCCCCGGCGGGCCAGGAGGCGGTGACGGCGGCGACCGGGTCGACCACTCCGAACCCCACCGCGGCGTCCGGCAGCCGGGTGCCGGGGTGGTAGGCGGTGGTCTCCAGGCGCCGGGTCAGCTGCTCCGGTGTCAGCCCGGGCCGCAGCGCCAGCACCAGGGCCGCCGCCCCGGCCACGTGGGCCGTGGCGCAGCCCGGACCGGAGGCGGTGTACAGGCCGCCGCCGGGCCCGGTGCCCGTCACGCCCTCGCCGGGGGCGGCCAGGTCCACCCGTCCGTCCAGGCCACCGCCGGACGGGCCGTTGGGGCCGGTGGAGGCCACCGCGAGCACGCCCGGGTAGGAGGCGGGGAACACGGGCGAGCTGGTGCTGCGGCCGTCCGGGGCCGCCGGGGCGACGATCAGCGCGCCGTGCGCCGCCGCGTACGCCACCGCCTCGCCGAGGGCGTCGCTGGGCCCCGGGACGGGCACCTCCACGGCGATCACCCGGGCGCCCTTGTCGACGGCGGCCCGGATCCCGTCGCCCAGCAGGTCGGGGGTTGTGGCGCCGGCGTCGTCGGTGACCGCGACCGCCAGGACGCGGGCCTCGGGGGCGAGGCCGGAGGGGCCGCCGTCGCCGGTACGGCGGCCCGCCACCAGGGCGGCCGCGAAGGTGCCGTACCCGACGCAGTCGCGGCCCGCGTCGCCCGTGCCGTGGACCCGGGGCCCGAGCTGCAGCCGCCCGGCCAGGGCCGGCAGCGCCGCGTCCACCCCGGAGCCGACCACCGCGACCGTGACGCCGGCGCCCCGGCTCAACGGCCAGGCGTCCTCGGGGCGCAGCGCGGCCTGGGCCCAGCCCGCCGTGTCGGCCGGGCGCTCGGAGGGCTTCAGGCAGCCGTTCCTCTGCACGTCCTGGCGGGTCTGCGCGAGCAGCGGCGGCGGGTCCGCGGCGGCCGGGGCGCCGGGCGCCGGTGTGACCGCTCCCGCCGCCGGGGCGGCGGGAGCCAGCAGGACACCGGCGAGCGCGAGGCCCGCCCGGCGACGCCCGGTCATACCGCGCTGCCCGACCGTGCCGGGGCGAGGTCCTGCGGCAGGAGCAGGCTGAGCTCGGCCAGGTCGGAGACGTCCAGCCGGCTGAGCCGCCCGGCCTGGCGGGTGATCATGCCCTCCAGGGTCTGCCGGGCGGTGCGGCCGTTGCCGAAGGTCCGGTCGCGGGGCATCTGTGCGAAGGCCCGGGTGAGCGTGGCCACGGTCTCCGGGGCCAGGACGTAGCCGGCCTTCTCCGCGTGCAGCCCGACGATGGTGACCAGCTCCTCGTCCGTGTAGTGCTCGAACTCGACCCGGCGGGAGAAGCGCGAGGCGAGGCCCGGGTTGGAGGCGAGGAAGCCACGCATCTCCTCCTCGTAACCGGCCACGATCACCACGACCTCGTCGCGGTGGTCCTCCATCAGCTTCATCAGGGTGTCCACGGCCTCCTGGCCGAAGTCGTTGCCGGCCCCGCCCCGGGGGGTGAGCGTGTACGCCTCGTCGACGAAGAGCACGCCGCCGCGGGCCCGGTCGAAGGCCTCCCTGGTGAGCTGCGCGGTGTGGCCGACGTAGCGTCCGACGAGGTCCGCGCGGGCGGTCTCGACCAGCCGGCCGCCTGGCAGCACGCCGAGCTCGGCCAGCAGCCGTCCGTACAGCCGGGCGACGGTGGTCTTGCCGGTGCCGGGTGGGCCGGCGAAGACCAGGTGGTGGCTGATGGCCGCGGTCGGCAGTCCGGCCTCCTCGCGGCGACGCACCTGGGTGATCAGGTTGACCAGGTCCTCGACCTGTTCCTTGGCGGCGGGCAGGCCGACCATGGCGCGCAGCTCGTCCAGGATGGCGGCGCTGTCCGGCGCGCGCTTCGGCCCGGCGGCCTCCTGCCCGGTGTCCTCGGCGACCAGCACCGCGAGGTCGGCGTCGGTGATCTCGGGCAGCCGGGCCAGCCGGGTAGCCTGGCGGTCCACCATCTCCTCGAAGACCTTGCGGGCGGCGCGGCCGTTCCCGAAGTCGGGGCCCTTGGGCATCCGGTCGAACAGCGAGGACAGCGCCTCCCGGGTGCCGTCGGCGAGCTCGTAGCCGTGTCCGACGGCCGCCCGTTCGACGATGGTGACCAGTTCGTCGGCCTCGTAGTTGGCGAACTCCACGGTCCGGCTGAACCGGGAGGCCAGGCCGGGGTTGCTCGCCAGGAAGTCGGTCATCTCGGCGGAGTAGCCGGCCACGATCACCACGATGTCGTCGCGCTGGTCCTCCATCAGCTTGACCAGGGTGTCGATCGCCTCGCGGCCGAAGTCCGGGCCGTTGCCACCGGAGCCGGCAGACAGGGTGTAGGCCTCGTCGACGAAGAGCACCCCGCCGAGCGCCTCGGTGAACACCTCGGTGGTCTTGATCGCGGTGCCGCCGATGATCGAGGCGACCAGGTCGGCCCGGGCCACCTCGGTCAGGTGGCCGCTGCGCAGCACCCCGAGTTCGGCCAGGATGCTGCCGTAGAGCCGGGCGACGGTGGTCTTGCCGGTGCCGGGCGGCCCGGCGAAGACCAGGTGGCGGCCCATCGGCAGGGCGGGCATGCCGGCGAGTTCGCGGCGCCGCGCCAGCTTGTTGAGGTTGACGAGGGTGGCGACCTGCTCCTTGACGGCGGTGAGGCCGACCAGTGAGTCCAGCACCTCCAGCGGACCTCGCACCGCGGGCCGGGCCGGCGCCGCGGGGTCGGCGGACTCGCCCGGCCGGGCCTCGACGGCCCCTGCGGGCGGGGCCGCGGCATCGGCGCTCGCCGAGCCGTGCGCGTCGGGGTAGTGGTTCCCGGCGCTGTGCAGGTTCTCCACCGAGAGCCGGGTGCTGGGGACGGTCTGGCGCAGGCCGGAGCCCCGGTTGCCGGTGACGGTGCAGCCGGTGACCCGCACCGCGTCGGCCGAGTCGACGCGGATCCCGTCGCCGGTGTTGTCCAGCGCCTCCAGCTGCGTCAGGACGGCGCGGGCGCCGGCCCCGGTCCGGACCCCGTGCCGGCGGTTGCCGCGCGTCCGCACGCGGGTGCAGGTCAGGTCGCCGCCGTCGTCGACGGCCACGCCGTCCGAGGCCGAGTCGACCACCTCGCAGTCCCGTAGCACGGCCACCCCGCCCTCGGCGACGTGAACGCCCGAGCCCTGGGCGTCCCGCACGACGGTGCCTCCGACGAAGGTGTTGGCGCCGTCCGCGATCAGGACGCCGGCCCGGCCCGCGGCCAGGACCTCGGAGTTCTCCAGGCGTCCCCGGCCGTCCCGGACGACCTCCACGCCGTTGCCCCGGGCGTCGGTGACGACGGCCCGGCGCAGCAGCGGGTTGGCGCCCTCGCTGATCCGCACCCCGGCGCCGCCGACGTCGCGGACCTCCAGCCGGTCGAGCTCGGGGGTGCTCTCCCCGAGGAGCTCGACCCCGGTGTCGCCGCAGTCGCGCACGGACAGCCTGGTCATCACCGGGCCGGCGGAGTCCTCGACGCGCACGCCGACCGTCTCGGCGCCGCTGACCTCGCACTCCTCGAAGGTGCCGCGCGAGCGCGCGGTGACGTGGATGCCGTGGCCGCGGGTGCGGACGGTGCGGCAGCGGCGCAGCAGCGGGTCGGTGCCGCCGCCCAGCACGATGCCGTGACCGGTGGTGGCGGTGAACGTGCAGTCCTCCAGCAGGACCCGGGAGGCGGAGCTGACGTAGACGCCGACGGGGGTGTCGCGGACGGCGGTGCGCAGCACCCTGGTGGTGCTGTGCTCCTCCAGGGCGATCGCGGGCTTGTCGGTGGTGGAGATCTCGCAGCCCTCGATGGTGCCCTGGGCCTCTCCGTTGGCGCACACGCCGTTGCCCCGGGCGTCGCGCATGACGCAGTTGCGGACGACGGGGTTGGCGCTCTCCCCGATCACCAGTGCGGAGGTGCCGAGGTGCTCGATGACGCAGTCCTCGAGGACGCTGGCCCCGGTGGAGGTCTCCACGATGCCCGCGCCCGCGGAGTTGACGACGCGGCAGCCGCGCATCGCCAGTGCTCCCTGCTGCCGGGTCAGCACGGCCGTCCAGGAGTTGCCGACCACCTCGCAGTCCTGGAGGGCGGCCTGGCCCCGGGGGACGTCCACGGCGGGCAGTTCCTCGTCCTGTCCGTGCAGGACGAGGCCGGTGAGCTGGACGGCTTCGGCGACCACCTGGACGACGCAGCCGCGCCGCGGGGTGATCTTCACGGTGCCGCGGACGTCCTCGGCGGCGATGGTGACCATCTTGGTGATCACCAGGTTCTCCTCGTAGCGCCCGGGGCGGACGGAGATCACCGCCCCGCTGCGGGCCGCCTCCAGGGCCTCGCCGATGGTGCGGTAGGTGCCGCCCGCCCGCTGGTCCTGGCACACCGTCAACACGTGGCGCGACATGGCTCGGCTTCCCTTTCGTTCTGCTGGTGTGTCACTCGGTCCCGGTCCGCGCCGCGGGGCGGGGCGGGGCGGGGCGGGTCATCCGGTGCAGTCGGCCTTGACGGTCGAGGCGGCCAGGTGGGCGCCGGCCGCGCTGCCCCAGTCGATGCCGCGGGTGTGCAGGACGACCGCGATCCGGCCGCCGCTCACCGGGTAGCTGCCGGCGCTCACCCACTGTCCGAGGTTCCGCGGCTGGTCGACCGAGAAGGAGCCGAGGGTGGCGGAGCCGTTCTGCACGGTGTAGGAGGCGGGGGCGCCGCCGACCGCCTTGAGGTCGCCGTTGTTCGGGATGTAGACGGCCAGCCGGCAACTGCCGGTGGCGACCTGGCCGGTGTTGAAGGTCCACACCACCGAGTTCTCGTCGTCCTTGTTCCGGTCCCCGGACATCGGCATCGAGGTGTACTGGCCGCCGCAGCCCCCGCCGCCGCCGTTGCGGGTGACCCAGGTCTTCGAACCGGCGTCCCGGCCCTTCTCGGCGTAGCTGGTACCGGTGGAGGAACAGCCCGGGCCGGCATACCCGGAGTAGGACGGCGGGGCGGGCGGGGCGGGCGCCACGGGCGGCTGCGGCTGGACGGCCGGTGGCTGCGCGGGGGCCTGGGCGCCGGGCTGGGCGGGGGCCTTCGGCGCGCCGGCGGCGGGGGCGGGGGCGCCGGGCGCCGGTCCCGCCCCGGCGCGGGTGACGGGGGCCGTGCCGACGGGCTGGGTGTCAGCCGGGGGTTGCTGATCGGGAGTGCCGGGGGTGGGCTCGGCCGGAGGGCCGCTCGGCGCTCCGGTGGGGACCTCGGACGGGGCCGCGGCCGACGGCGCTCCGACGGGGTTCTCGGCGGGCGCGCCGTCGAAGGCCTCGGGCTCGGGGGCCGTCGCGTCGGGGCGGCTGGTCCCGGGGGCACCGAGCGACTCGACCTGGCCGGGCCCTCCCTCGCCCCGGCCGAGCACCAGCGGCAGGCTCATCAGCACCACCCCCAGGGCGGCGGCCGCGACCGCCGGGCGGGGCAGGCCGCGCAGCCGCCCGCCGCGCTCCCCGGCGGCCGGCTCGGGAGGTTCAGCGGCCTCGGGGGTGGCGGGCGTGGCCTGGGCGAAGGCCCGCCGCAGCGCGTTCAGCCGGGCGGCGCCGACCGCCCCGAGCCGACCGGCCGCAGGCTCGGGGGCGGGCTCGGGCCCGGACGCCGCTTCAGCGGCGGACGGCGCGGCACTTGGCGCGGCACCGCCCGGCCGGGCGACGGTGGGCGCCGGACCGAACCCCACCGCACCGAACCCGGCGGGCGCGGAAGCGGCCGGCTCCGCCGTACCGGCCTCGTCGCCGTCCTCCATCGACCAGGCGACTGCCGGCAGTTGGTAGCCGGCCGATCCGCCGCCGCTCACGTTCTGGCCCGTGCCCACCACAGCTCCCTGGGTCCGTTGAGGTTTCCGCTTGCACGGGGTGTCCGACAGGACTGCACCGGATCCACCCGCACACAGCACGGACGGCGCGGGCGTTCGGTTCACCGCTGCGGCCCAATCCTGGGGATGCCCACCGCCCCGGGGCCCCGAGTGGTCACTTCGTCAGCGCCTCGAAGATCTCGTCGGCCAGCCCGGAGCCGGACTCGTCGTGCTCGGGTCGTTCCTGCGGCTCCGGCTCCGGCTCCGGCTCCGGCTCCGGCTCCGGAGTGTCTGGCACCGCCTCCGGTTCCTTCGGCTTCGGGTGCTTCGGGTGCTTCGGCGTGGCGTGGCCGGCCGGGTGCTTGCGGCTGAACGTCAGGTAGTGGTCGCTCTTCACCTTCGCGTCCACCGTCTCCCGCTCGGGGATGTCGATGGTGATCGGGATGACGCCCTTCTCCACCACCTGCTTGTCGCCCTTGAAGAACACGACCTCGACCTCCGCGTACCCGTCGTAGCGCGCCATCGGCGTGTTGAACTTCGCGTGCGACACCACCTGCCCCCCGTTGCCGAGGGACAGGCCGTCGCGGCTCCGGTGCGCTCCGCCGAGGATGCCCTGGAAGGTGCCCTCGGCGGCGCCCAGGTCGGTCTTGGCCCCGGCCTGGATCTGGCCGCCCCACATCGACCAGTCGAGCCTGGTCCTGGTGGCGCTGGTCGAGGTCGCGTTGGAGGGGCTCAGCTCGACCTTGCCGTCGGTGCGGTCGTACTCCAGCTGCAGGACCTTGAGGTTCACCTTCACGCCGCCGTCCGACACCAGCAGCCGCCGGCCAGGCGACGGGGTCGTGAGTTCCTCGCCCCGGGTCGCCGTGCCGAAGTGGCTGGACAGCTGGGCGTGATCGGTGGTGCTGCGCGCCAGGCTCTCCATCCGGTCCCAGGTGCGGGAGCCGAAGAACTCGCGGCCGCGCAGCCGCAGGATGTCCTGTACGCCGGAGGAGTCGCCGAGCCAGCGCATCACGTCGATGTCGCGTAGGCCCTCGGTCCAGACCCGGGCGGGCGGCGCCTTGACCACCCGCTCCACCGCCGGCCCGGTGGGTGCCGGGCCGGTGGCCTGCCCGGTGCGCAGCTCGGGCGCCTCGAACGGCGTGGGCCCGGCGTTCTTGGCGCCGCGCCCCTCCCCCGCCTCGACGGTCGTCTCGAAGCCGATCTTCGCGGTGTCGATGCTGTGGACGGTGGTGCCGACCTTCCGCAGCTCCCGCCAGGCCTTCCCCAGCGGTGTCTGCTTCCCGCCGGGCGGGAGCAGCCGGTCCGGGTCCCCGAGCGGGATCAGTGGCCGGCGCTCCATCCGGAAGTAGAGGACCGCCTCGCCGGTGTAGACGCTGCCGGGGAGCTTGGCCTTGGTCGCCGCGCCGGCGGTGGTGCGGTTCGCCTGGACGTCGAGCTGGTCGTGGCCGAAGGAGTAGGTGACCTGGCCGCCGGCCGTGGCGGCCGGGCCCGTCGGCAGCGGGTTGCTGGTGCCCTGGACGGACACCGTGACGGCGTTGCCCCGGCCCGCGCCGTAGCTGGTGACGCCGTCGGAGCTGGCGAAGGAGCGCTGCACCTGGGTGCCGGTGGTGAACTCGGTCTGCGCCGTCTCGCCGGTGTGCTCCAGCCGGGAGACGCCGGCCGTGATCCGCACCGTGCTGCGGCCGTGCTTCACCACGATCTCGTGGCCGGACATCATCGACTTGAGCTGCGGCTGGAGCGTGGTGACGTCGAGTTCGGCGATGATCTTCTGCTTCATCGCGGCCCAGTCCGAGCCGAGCGCGGCGGCGGCGCTCCGGTCGATCCGGTCCACCGCGCCCTCGCCGATGGACCGGTGGTCGCCGGAGCCGGAGCCGTCGCGCGGGCGCAGCGGGTAGACGTCGGTGACGATGTCGGCGGAGCCGAGCCGGTGGGTCCGCTCGACGCGGGCGGGCGGGTCGAGCGGCGTCTTGAGGGCCGCGGCCCCGGCGGAGCCGTGCACCGGGGCGTCGCGCAACGGCACCGCGACGGTGATGTCGACCGGCACGTGGAGGACCGGCGGGGTGACCTTCCGGCCGAGTTTCCTGGCCTCGATGTGGACGGTGAAGTCGGCGGTGCCGCTGAACAGTCCGGCCGGTTCGACGGTCTTGCCCTTGCTGCTGGTGGCCCCGGTGGTGTCCACGGCGGAGCCGCGCGAGAAGTCGTTGCGGCGGGTGAGGTTGAGGCCGACGTCGGTGTGCGGGAGCTTGAAGCGGACGGGTACGGAGAACACGTCGCGGGTGCGCCGGTCCTTGCTGACGCCCGAGGAGACCTGGGTCCGGGTGCCCAGCTCGAACTCGAACTTCTCGACGGTGTCGGTGTGCTGGAAGTCCTTGCCGAGGCCCGCCCTGACCGTGACGGTGGTCTCCCAGCCGTTGACGGTCACCTTCTCGGTGATCGTCCCGCCGCGGGTGAGCTTGGACAGCTGGGGCTTCAGCGCGAACGGGTCGAAGCGGTTCCGCAGCTTCGTCAGCGCGTCGTCGGGCACCGGGCCGAACTCGCGCTTGAGGGTGTTCTCGATGCCGTGCAGCACCTCGGTGTCGCCGCGGCCGAGGCTGTGCACCACATCGGAGGCGCTGAGCGCGCCCCGGTCGGTGATCCGCTGCGGCGGGTCGTGCCGTTCGGCGGGCCCCTGGTGGGTGACGGCGGTACCGGTGCCGGGGCCGGTGAAGTGGGCGAGTCCGTCCTCGCCGACGGTGTACCGGCCGGTCTCCTTGGCGTCCACGCTGACCTCGGCCCGGATCGGGATGGTGACCCGGTGCTCCTTGCCGTCGACGGTCAGCCTGACCTCGACGTCGATCCCGGCGTCGTAGATCTCCTGCGGGCGGGCGTACTTGCCGTTGGCGTACACCTTCTGGGCGCTGCCGTCGCGAAAGCCGTCGCGGTCGCGGATCTGGCGCGCGAAACCCCCGCCGGCCTCGGCGGTGTTCTTCCCGCCGAGGCCGGCGATCCCGCTGCCGGCGCCCTGGGCGGACTTGGTGTCGGAGAGCAGGCGGCGGCCGGCCTTGAAGGAGGTGGTCTCGTCCACCGGGTTGAGCTCCGCCTTGGCGTTGGGCCGCTTGTAGTCCAGCTCGGTGATGTGCGCGGTGGCCGTGACCTTGACGCCGCGCTTGAGCAGGGTGGCGGCCAGCCGCTCGGGAGCCTCCAGCGGGACGCCGCGGGTCATCGAGGTCAGGTGGGAGGCGACCATGGAATGGCTGAAGAGCTGCTGGATCCCGTCCTTGACGTCCTTCCAGGCGCCGCCCAGCGCCCGCTCGCCCAGCTTGTCGACGCCCTCGTGCAGCGGCCGTACGGTGGGCAGGTCGCGCACCGTGGTGGTGTCGCCGAAGCCACCACCGGTCTTGTCGGCACCCGGCCAGAGGCTGTCCGGCGGGCTGGGGACCTCCGTGCCCGGCTCGAAGGTCTTCGGCTCGCTCGGGCGGGGCGCCTCGGTGGCGACGAACAGGGTCGGGTCGTCCTTGCCCTCGCGCTTGACGGAGCGGGCCTCGCTCTGCTCGATCAGGGCCCGGAAGTCGACGCCGGTCTTCGCGGTGCCGGTGACCGTCCCGAGCGGCGACTTCCGGGTGAAGGTGAGGGTGAGTTCGCTGCGCCCCTCGTAGACCACGCCCGGGCCCTTGGTCTTGGTGGTGAGCAGGGCCTCCTGGCTGTTGCCGGAGATCCGCACCTTGTCCCGCAGGAGCTGGAGGCCGCCGCCTCCGGAGCCGGTCGAGCTGTCGCTCGCGCTGCCGCCGAACAGCGCGGGCAGCGGCAGTTGGAGGCCGTCGCTGCTGGTGTCCTGCACGGTGCGGACACGCCGCACTCCGGTGCCGACGTTGAACTCGGTCTGCGCCGTCTCGCCGACCTGGTGCATGGTCTGCACGGAGGCGGTGATCTCGACCGTTCCGGTCACCAGGCCGGTGTCGTCCACGACGTCGATCCGGGTCGGCTCGCCGGACATCATGCTCTTGAGGTCCTGCTGGAGCCGGGTGAGGTCGAGCTCGGCGGTCATCTTCTCGCGCAGCCTCGGCCAGATGCCGCCGAGCACCTCCTCGGCCGTGTCCTCGACGCCGTCGAAGACCTCCTGCATCGGCCGGTCGGAGCCGGGCCGGCCGTGCCGGTGGGTGGAGACGTCGAGGACGATGTCGGAGCCGCCGAGCCGCCGGCCGTCGACCACGCGCTGCGGTGGGGCGAACAGCTTCTCCTCGTCGGGCTTCACCGGGACCCCGTGGGAGTCCAGGGTGTCGCGGAGGGGGATGCCGATGGTGACGCCGATGTCGAGCCGCTGGGACCGGTCCCCGCCCTTGGCGACGATCGGCTGGCCCTTGTGGGTGAGCTCGGCGAAGTCCAGTGCCAGGCGCAGCTTTCCGGCGAACAGGGCGCCGGGTTCGACGGTCTTGCCACGGGCGATGGAGTGGCCGACCTCGGCGGACACGTTGCCGTGCAGCGAATCGTGCTGGTAGCCGAAGGTCTGGGTGATGTCGAGCTTGCCGACCTTGGCCTTGGCCTGCACACCGGCGTTGAAGCGGAGCAGGCGGTCGTCCTGGAGGCCGATCGAGGCGTACCGGTCGGAGCCGTTCTCGAACTCGACGCCGGGGGCGGTCTCCTGGTGGTGCAGGTCCTCGACGTCGGCCCGAACGCTGATCTTCCCGGACCAGCCGTTGATGTCGAACCTCACCTCCCAGACGTCGCCGCGGGAGAGCGCGGCCAGCTTGGGGCGCAGCGTCGCGGGGTCGAAGAAGTCCTTCGCCATCGTCCGCGCGGCGGGCAGGTCCGACGGGAAGCGCTCCTCGAACAGCTTGGTGATCTGCCGGAAGACGGTGGTGTCGTCCTGGTGCAGGCCGACCACGAGGTCGGAGGCGGAGAGCCGTCCGTGGTTGGTGATCCGGGTGGGCGGCAGGCGCAGCTCGTAGGGGCCGAGCGGCTGCTCGGGGGTGAAGGCCGGGTCCTGCCGGTGGTTGCCGTCCTCCGAGGAGAACACGGACATCTCGAGGAGGGAGGGCTGCGGGGTGGGCGCCGCGGGGTTGAGCAGCGGGTCGTGCGTCGGCTCGGTGACGACGATGCTCGGCGAGTCCGTCTTCGGCTCGGGTTTCGCCTCGGGCTCCGTCTTGATCTCGGGCTTCGGCTCGGACTTCGGCTCGGGTTTCGGCGTGTGCGCCGACCCGTCGGTACCGGTGAAGGCCTCGGCCGGGGTCAGCCGGACCGTCCGCTCGTCCGGGTGCAGCGCGGCCGAGTTGAAGCCGCCCTCGCCCCGGATCGGCCGGTTCTCCGGGTCGAGGGCGATCGCCCAGACCCGGGTGACGTCCTGCGGGAGCGGGCGGTCGCCCGGGGAGTGCAGGCCCTGCTGGGCGTCGACCCAGACCAGGCCCTCGCCGGGGACGTTCACGAGGTTCCAGGCGTGGCCCCGGCCGTCCTCGGTCCAGGCGAAGACCATCGCGGCCGAGCCGGGGCCGCCCTCGGTGACCCGGCGGGCGACCTCGTTCAGGCCGGTGTCGCCGAGGCCGAGGTACTCGGCCGGGTAGCCGGTCCAGTTCTGGGCGTCGGTGACCGCGCCGAGGTGGCGCTGCGCCAGGGTGAGGGCGACCTGCGGGTCTCCGTGGAAGGTGGCGTGGAAGGCCATCGCGGCCGCCACGCAGTTGACGTCCTCGAGCAGACTGCCGTCGCCCTCCTTGGGGTTGATCAGCCGGACGAACTCCTGGGGGTGGGCGAACTTCTTCGGGCCGTTCGGCCCGGTCAGCGTCTGTTCCAGGGTGTGCCGGGCCGCCGGGCCGGGCGTGCCGTAGCCGCCGTCGGAGAACTCGTGCAGGAAGGTGTCCAGCGGGCGCAGCGGGCGCGGGGCGTCGCGGTCCGGGTCGAAGGGCGGGCGGCCGTCGAGGGTCCGGTCCCGGTCGGACCGCCGGCGCTTGGCAACCGGTTCCGGGCCGGGCGGGGTGTCCTGATCGGCGTCGTTCTCGTACTCGTCCCGACCGCGCCGGCGGGACGGCGGCTGCTGCCGGTCGGCGGAACCTTGGCCGGGTTCCTGCGGCGGGGTGCCGCCGGTGGTCCGGGGCGGGGTCGGTGGCTTGGGTTCCGTACCGCCGGCCGGGCCGGTGGCGACGGTCTGGCCGGTCTGCGCGGTGCCGCCGCCGGTGCCCGTGCCCGTGCCTGTGCCCGTGCCCGTGCCGGTGCCCGTGCCCGTGCCTGTGCCGGTGCCCGTGCCCGTGCCGACGGTCCGGGTCGGACGGGCGGGGCTCACCGGCTTGTCGGCGAGGCCGGTGCCGCTCCCGCCGGTGTCGGTGGGAACCGGCGCGGGGTTCGCCTTCCCCGCGCCCGTGCCGCCCCCGCTCGACGTGGTCGCCACCGGCTTGGGCACCGGGTCGGCGAACAGGGTGTGCAGGTCCGCCTGGCCGAAGGCCTGGGCGAACAGCGCCGCGTACTCGACGTCCGGCGCCTCGCCCGTCCCGCGCGAGTAGCCGAGCACCTGGCCCGCTGTCACGGCCTCGTGGTACGGCCCGAGCCGGGGCACCGGGAAGGGCGCCGGGTGCCCGGCCAGGTTGCTGGCCAGCGACAGCAGGGTCATCGGGTGGAGCGGCGGGAAGTAGCCGCCCTTGCCGGCCTGGATCTCCTGGAACTGGACGCTCTGGACGTACGAGGCCCACTTCTCACCGAGGCCGGTCCGGTGGAACGCGGTGTGCAGGCCCCTGCCGAGCAGGCCCATGCCCATGCCCGCGCCGAAGGTCGCGGCGCCGGTGGTGAACGTGTGGCTGTCGGAGAAGACGAGGTTGTAGAAGCCCTCGGAGAGGTTGCCCTGCACGCCCTCCATCAGCTGGGAGCCGATCGCGTGGCCCAGCCGGTAGAGCTTGTTCCCCTCGCCCATCGCCCCGGCCAGTTCGGGCAGGTGCTCGGCAAGCGCGGAGACGCTGTGCTCCCCGAGGTCCGAGCCGCCGTGCTCCAGCACCGAGCGCAGCACCACGCCCAGCGACTCGTGGCCGGCACCGTGCTTGGTCCATCCGGCCACGAAGGCCTCGGCGTACTCCCGGCCGAGCGTGCGGGCCGCGTCCTTGCCCAGCTGGGTGCCGAGGTGCTTCTCGAAGGAGCCCGCGAGGTTCTCGGTGAAGCGTTCGGCGACGCTGCCCGCGCCGGCCTTGCCGAAGCCCTGCTTCAGCCACGGCTCGACCTTCTGCATCTGCCGTCCGAGCGACTGCGCGAAGGCCTTGGCCTGCTCGTCGGTCAGCAGCTTCCCGACCGTGCCGGCCCCGCCCTTCCCCGCTCCTTCCAGCGCCGAACTCCCGGCCGCACCAGCGGACTTGGCCCCGGCCGTCTCCAGGTTGGCGAGCACCGAGCCGCCTGCCTCCTTGGCGGCGGTGTCCAGGAGGTGCTTGAGCGCCTCCCGGTCACCGTTCTTCATGACGTTCGCCAGTTCCCCGGCGAGGATCTTGCCCGCGTTCCTGCCGACCAGGTTGCCGATCAGCTTGCCCAGGCCCATGCCGAGCAGGTTGACCGGCCCGGCCAGCGCGCCGCCGATGACGCCGTTCAGCACGCTCTGCTTGAAGGTTCCGTCGAGGTCGAACTCCTTGCGGTCGCCGTGCGAGATCTGGATGCCCTGGATGATCGAATCCATCAGCATGCCGGTCAGGATGCCCGCGAAGGTGTGCATCAGGATCGACTTGACCAGGAACTTCACCAGCAGCGCCAGCGCCTGCCGGGTGAGGAAGTACGCCAGCGACAGGCCGGAGAAGCTCGCGCCGAAGGTGAACGGCGCCCACAGGGTCGCCATGGTGATCTCGAACACCAGCTGGATCAGCTGGGCGATCGCCATCCACTTGGTGTACTCGACGGAGTTCGCCACGTCCCCCGCGCAGTCGGCGAGCGCCTGGGCGGTCTCCGCCGCCTCCTTGACCTGGTCCCGGTCGCCGCCGGCCCCGATGTAGGCGTTCATCGCGGTGCTGAACGACCGGGCGGCCTCCCCCTCGAACTCCTGGCGGGCCTTGATCGCCACCGTCGCGATCAGCTCGTGGAGTTGCGGGATCTCCTTCGCCAGCACCTCGTACGCGTCCCGGACGTCGCGCAGTTCGCCTTCCTTGACCCGGGGCCAGGGCATGCCGGCCAGCGCGCCGAACAGCTCGGCGAGGAACTCGCCGGGATCGAGGGACGGGTACGGCACGGCTGGTCTCCCTACATGCTGCTCATGATGTCCTGGGCGGTGTCCTCCGCGTAGTCGAGGTCGGCGACCAGACTGACACCGTTCTCGCCCGCCTTCCTGACCGTGTCCCTGATGTTCGACATCAAGGTCTCCAGGTCCACGGTGGCCTGGTCCACCTGCTCGTGGTACTGCTTGCCGATCTCGTCGTCGCCGCCGACCTTCCTGTTCAGGTCGTTGACGGTCCTGACGTCGGCGATCACCTTGTCGATCAGGTCCGACAGCCGGCCGAACTCGGCGAACCGCCGCTTGAGCTCCTGGGTCTTCGCGAAGACCTCGGAGTCACCGCTCACGGAACTCCTCCTGGCGGCCGGCCCGGCGGCGCTCGGCCTGCGCGTCGGCGTCGTGGCCGGGCATCATCGAGCGCAGCGGCTCCAGCAGCTGGTCCAGGCTGCTGCCGCCGGTGAGCGAGAACCGCAGCATGTCGCCGACGCCCTCGAACTCCTTCATCGCCTGGACGACCTGATCGCCCATCCGGGCCCGGGCCTCGTTGAGCAGGTCGGTGAGCAGCCTGGCGAGCTGGGCCGGGGCCATCTCCTGGTAGCCGGTGGTGTGGAAGGTGAGCGCCAGGACCTGGCCCTGCGGGCCGACCTCGGCGGTCACCATGCGGTCCTTGGAGGTGACGGCGGCGGAGGAGCGGGCGAGCTCGGTCTGCACCTTCTCCGCTCGCTGCCGGTGCGCCCGCATGGCCTCCACGGCCTGTCCGAGCTCCTCGCTCATCGAGCCGAACGGGTCGGCGGTCGTGGGCATGGTGGCTCCTTGTCTCCGGCCCGGGGCCGGGGTCTCGCCGGAACGTACGGGGCGGGTGGTGCGGGGCAGGTGGTGCGGGGCGGGTCAGCGGCCGATGACGCCGGAGACCGCGGTGCTCTCGGTGCCCCACACCTCCTCGTCCTCGGCCAGCCAGGTGGTGCGCTGGCGGTCCTTGTCCTTCTGGTTGGCCGGGGCGGCGGAACCTGCGCCGGGCGGCATCATCGGCGGCATGCCGCTGGTGGTGGCCGTGCCCTTGCCGGTCAGCGCGTTCTTCTCGGCCTCGGCCGCCGCCCTGGCCGCGGCGGTCTTCTCGGCGGCCTCGGCGGCCTCGGCGGCCTCCGCGGCCATCCGGGCCTGGGCGGTGTTCGGGTCGCCGCCGTTGGCCAGTGCCCTGGCGCTCAGACCGCTGCGGCCGCCGGGCAGCAGCCCTGCGCCGGAGAAGCCGCCAGGCCCCGGACCGTCCGAGCCGGCGGCGCCGAGCAGCGAGCCGCCCGGACGGTTGGCGTGGCCGCCGGCGCCGAATCCGCCGCCGAGCAGGCCGACGCCGTCGCCCCCGCCGCCGAAGCCGGTCTCGAAGGCGTGCCGCTGGTCCGCCAGCAGCTGGGTGACCTCGGAGACCGGCCGGCCGTCCGGGTCCAGCACGGTGCCGTCGCCGTCGATCCGGGAGCCGGGCTCGACCACGATCGGGTTGCCGTTCCTGTCCAGGACCGACTGCCCGTCCGGGCCGATCACCCGGCCCCGGTCGTCGACGTACGAGCCCGGCGGCACCCTCATGTGCTGCCCGGAGCCGGTGCCGACGCTCGCCCCGTCGGGGACGGTGATCGGCTTGCCGTCGGGGCCGAGCACCGGGCGGCCGTCCGGGCCGATCACCTGGTGGGTGGCCGGGTCGACGTGACTGCCCGGCGGCACGGTGACCGGGTTGCCCGCGCCGTCGAAGACCTGCTTGCCGTTGCTGTCCAGCACGGGGACGCCGGAGCCGCTGCCGCCCGTCCCGGGGAGGCCCGCGCCACCGCTTCCCGGCAGGCCGCTCGGTCCGCTGGTCACCGGGCCGGGGGCGCCCGGACCGCCGGGGGCGAGGTTCTTGAAGGTGTCGTTCATCCCCTGGAAGTCGTCGTTGATCCCCTTGTTGATGTCGCTCAGCGAGTCGTTCATGTTCTGGTTCAGGTCGCTGAGGTTCTTGCCGAGGTCGGCGTACGGGTCGCCGGTGCCGCCCACCGGGCCGCCGTCCTGCGGCGCCCGGTACGGCGCCTTGGGCGTCCTCACGTGGATGCCGTCGGTCAGGCTCCTGATCGCGGGGAGGTAGGCGGTGTCCAGGATCCGCACCGCTTCGGCGGCGGCCTTGTCGAGGATGTCGGCCACGTTCTTGAGCCAGACCTCCTTGGCCCGCTTCTCGGCCTGCTTCCAGAAGTCGTCGCCGTGCGGGTCGCCCCAGGCCGTGGTGACGGTGAAGGTGACGTCGCTGCCTGCCACCGCGAAGCCGTCCGCGGTGGTGACCGGGGTCTCGGAGACGGAGACCTTCGCCGTGGACATCCCCTCGATCAGGGCGTCCAGGAGCGGGTTGACCGGCCAGGCCCCGCGGCTGTTGCGGTAGGTCTCCTGGCCGTTCACCATGGTGCGGACCGCCTGCTGGGTGGCGTCCCGGCCGGCCTTGAGCAGGGTGTCGACGTGCTTGTCGCGCAGCGCCCTGGCGAGGTCTTCGACCTTGTCGCCGAACTGGTCGAGCATGGTCCTGAACACGCCCGCCGCGGTGCCCTGCCAGTCCGCGCCCGGCGCCGCGATGTCGCCGGCCCATCCCCGGACGGTCGGTGCCCAGGTCTGCAGCAGCTTCTCGGCTCCGGTCATCGTCGACACGGCGGTGTCGAAGCTCCACGGGCTCAGGGTGTCGTTCTCGTACGGCGAGTAGGCCACCGGGTCGAGCACGTTGTAACCCTGCCGGATCCACTTGCCCAACTCGGTGGTCTCGTCCACGAACTGCTTCCAGTCGAGGTTGCAGCCGATCACGTGGCTCCACGGACGCCCGTAGCCGTCCGTGTAGTTGTACGACCACCAGGCGTCGTAGCCCTCGTCGCCCCCGGTCTGCTTGAAGTACGGCAGGGTCTCGTACTTGTGGCTCGCGATCCACTGGACCTTGTCGTCGCCCGTGACGGCACTGCGCTGGGTGAACGTCGTCCGGTCGGAGGACGCGAACACCGGCAGGACGGATTCCCAGGTGGTGGTGGCCATCGGTGTCACAGCTCCAGGAGGGCTCGGGCGTGCGCGGTGCGGGCCGGAGGGAGGGGTTCGGCCCGTCCCGCCGGGGGGGGGGTGACGGCGTGGGGCGCCGCCTGTCGACTGCCTGCGGGCTACCTGATGCCGCCGCCCCCGAGGACGTCACTGACCAGGTAGATCATCTCGGCCGCCGCCAGGGCTTCGTCCCCGCCGTGCTTGAGGACGCCCTGCGCCGACTCCAGGTCGTCGATCATGGCCTGGACCTGGTCCTCCAGTGCCTTGAACTGGGCTTCCAGGGCCGCGCAGTACTTGGTGAAGGCGTCCTGGAGCGCCTTGGTGCTCGGCAGTACGGCGGGGCCGCCGCCGGCGAGGAGCTTCGCGTAGTCGCCGGAGGACTTCCCGCCGCCGATGCCGAGGACGAACTCCTGGAGCGCCACCCGGGTGGGGTGGGTCTTCAGGTCCGCCAGCATCCTGGCCGGCTTGGTGTGGGCGAAGTCGAGCAGGTAGTCCTCGGTGACCTTGAAGCTGTCGGCGTCGTCCTTCCCCTTCTGCTGCTGCTTCTCCCGGCGCTCCTTCTCCTTCTGCCCGCGCTTCTCCTCCTCCTGCTTCCGGTACTCCGCCCCGGCCTGCTCGTCCTCGGTCACCGCGACTCACCGGGCCTAGTGGAGCTGGAACTTGGAGCCGGCGGTGCGGTCGGAGTCGCGGATCAGGCCGTGCACCTCGTCCAGGGCGGCGGCGGCCTTGGCGATGTCGTCGGTCATGGCGGTGTCCGCGGCCGCCAGGACGTCGGCGTAGCCCTTGCCCTGGGTGGCGTAGTCGCCGTGGAGTTCGTGGCCGAGGCCCTGGGTGAGGAAGGTGCGGGTCTGCTCCATCATCTCGTGCATCAGGGCGCCCTGCCGGCGCAGCATCGCGGCGGCCTCGTCGATCTGCTGGTGGTGGAGTTCGATCCTGCCGTCAGACATCGTTGCTCTCCTTCGAGCGGCTGTGGTGGTCCCGGCCCCGGCCCGAACCGGTGGGGTGCCGGCGGTGTCGCCCGCCGGCCGGCGTCAGCTCGGGTCGGCCGTCAGCTCAGGCCCTTGAGGACGTCCTCGCCCGCGCCGAGGCCCGAGACGACCTGGACGGCGACCTGGCCCTCCTGCTGGATCAGGCCCGAACCGCCGGCGAGCAGCTCGTGGAAGCCGGCGTACTTCTCCTGCACCTGCTTGTACTTGTTCTGCCAGTCCTGCATCTTCTGGACGAAGACGGTGCCGGCGGCGGCCTGGAAGTACGTGTTGATCTCGTCGACGATGGCGTTGATCTGCTGCTGGGTCTGCTGCATGTGGGCCTGCTGCGACTCCACGGTGGTCAGCACCTGCTGGACGACCACCGGGTCGTTGAGCATGCTGTTGCCGGCCATGTGACATCCCTTCTCTGGGCGGGCGCCGGCCGGTCGCCGGCGCCTCCGGGTGGGTCAGGGGTCCGCGGCCCGGCACACTGAACGGACTCGCGGTGCCCCCGGGTTCAGCCCCCGCAGGGATTCCTGTCGGCGGGGTTCTCGACCACGCCGCCGCCGGTGAGGGCGGCCGCGTCCAGGCTCGGCCCGGTGGGCAGCAGGCCGAGCAGCCGGGTGGGGACGGCCGCCGGGGCGGTCCTGGTGTACCCCAGCAGCTTGGCGGTCGCGGGCGAGGGCAGCGGGTACTTCGCCCCCGCGTCCGTGACCAGGTAGAGGGTCGAGCCGGCGCCGGAGCCGGTGACGGCCCGCACCAGCGCGCCGCCGCCCGGCCGGACCGTGATCCGGTCGGCCGCGTTGCAGGCCGGGACGACCCCGGGCTGGGCGGCCGGGGGCTGCCCCGTGACGGCGGCGGCGTCCTGCAGGCCGAGCGTCGTCACGGCCGGTCCGGCGCCGGGCCGCAGTTCGGCGCAGGGCACCTGCCCGTCGCCCACCGCTGTCAACTGCGGTGGCCGGGCGGGCAGTTCGCTTCCGGCCCAGGCGGCCGCCGCGGCGGCGGGGGCGAGGTGCGCCGCGAGGTCCGCCGGGCCGACCGGCCCGGGGGTGACGGCCGCGCCGCCGTACGCCTCCCGCTGGATCCGCGGATCGCCCTGGACCAGCCGGAACAGCGTCTCCCCGAGCGGGACGAGACCGTCCGCGGCGAGCAGGTAGCGCTCACCGCCCGGGCCGGTGAACAGCTGGCCGATCCGGGTGGGCCGGCCGGCCAGCGCGGGGCCGGCCGTGCCGCGCCCGGGCACCTCGGGGGCCCTGAGGTCCGGGCCCACCGGCAGGGTGTCCAGGAAGCCGGCGGTCACCGGGTACGGCGTGGCGTCGCCGTACCCGAGGGCGCGCAGCCCGCCGCCATCCGCTCGCAACCGCAGTCCGCGCCAGAGGAGTTGGGGCGCGCCGTCCGGTTCCGCCACCAGCACGCCCTGCTCGTCGGTGAGCGGCCGGCTGCCGTGCCGCGGTCCGATCGCCAAGGACAGCTGGGGTGCGGCCCGCCCGCCCCGCGCGGCCTGGGGCGGCTGGACCGCGCAGGCGGACCAGTCGGCCTGGCCGAGTTCCCGCTCGGCCGGCAGCGCGTCGGGGGCGCCGACGAGGCCGACCACCGCGCCCCGCGGAACGCCGTCGAGCGAACCCGCGCTGACCGTCACCGACCGGAACTGGTCCCCGGCGAGCAGCCGGGCACTGGCCTGGTTGAGCACCGGGCGCAACTGCCCGCCGGCGTACAGGTAGCGCGCGCCGCCCTCCTCGACCACCACCAGGGTTCCGGGCTTCCTCCAGCCGGTCGCGCCCCCGGGTTTGACGAGGCCGTAGACCCCGGCGCCGACCCCGATCAGCAGGCCGATGGCGAGCCCGACCACGGCACCGCGGGTGGTCCGGGCGACGGGGGTGTCGGGTGCGTCCGGCTCGGCGCGCAGCATCCCGGAGGCGACCCGGCTCATCACGAACAGATGGGCCTGCACCTGGTCGCGTCTGGACTGCATGGGACCTCTCCCGGGATCGGTGGTTGGGACGGGCGGGGCGGCGGGCGGGTCGTCAGCCGGCCAGGCCCCGCATCAGGTGGTAGAAGCCCAGGGTCTGGAGGGCGAGGGGCAGCAGGGCGAAGGCCGCCGAGGAGTGCAGCAGGTCGGCGGCGCGCCCCCAGTAGGGCAGCAGCCGACGGCCGGGCACCGTCCAGGCGACGAGCAGCAGGAGCGCGGCGACGACCAGCAGCGCGGCGACCAGGGTGAGCCGGTCCTGCCAGTCGCCCTGCACGCCGGACCGGCCGGCCAGCAGCACCAGCCCGTACAGGCCGGGCAGCAGCACGGCGAGGCGCTGCCAGAAGCTGCCGATCTCGCGGGCGTGCAGCAGGAGCAGCACGGCGAGGTCGGCGGCCGTCGCGGCCGGACCCCAGCCGTCGGCGCCCGCCAGCAGGGTCAGGCAGGCGACGCAGACCAGGCCGATGCTGCCGAGGAAGCCGGTCAGGTAGCCGTCCGCGGCGTCACCGCGTGCGAGGACCACGGCGGCCGGGAACGGTTCGATGTCCTCCTGGAGCTCCTCGGCGTTGCGTGGCAGCGCGGGCACCCTGAGCCCCGCGGCCTTGAAGGCGAGGCCGGGTGCGAAGGCCCCGGAGAGCACCGCGGCGCAGGCCAGGATCGCCGCGGAGTGCCCCGGCGGCACGTCCCGCAGGGCCAGCACGCCCGCGCCCAGGGCGACCAGGGCGGCGAACAGGACGGAGAGGAAGAACGGGGCCGAGGCGCCGGTCACGGCGAGGGCGAGCACGGCGGCACCCGCTCCGGCGGACCCGCCTGACAGCAGCCGGTCCGGACCGTCGAGGCCGGGCACCAGGGCGGCGGCGACGACGGCGTAGCCGATCGCGGCGGCGCCCAGGGCCGTGCCCGCGGCGCGGTCGCCCACCGTACGGGTGGCGCCGCCGGCGCCGACCAGGAGCAGGACGGCGACCACCGCGGCCGCCGTGCAGCGCAGTTGGACGGGCCCGGGCAGGAACAGCAGCGTCAGGCCGCCGGCCAGGGCGACCAGTGCGGCGGCCACCGCGAAGTGGTGGGTGAGCGCCGGGCGCCAGGAGTCGCCGCGCTCCAGCATGCCGTTGCGCACCCCGTCGACCAGGTCGTCGAAGTGGACCAGCGGCAGTCCGGCGGTGCGCGGGCGCAGGAAGAGCTCCTGGCCGTCGCGCAGTCCGAGCTCGTCCAGCGTCAGTTCCTCGTCGAGCGGCTCCTCGCCGACCCGTTGCAGGACCCAGCCGGAGTGCTCCGCGCCGGCCTCCTCCGTCTCGGCGCCCGCGTACCCGAGCACGGCCGGGACGAGGTCCGCCAGGACCACGTCGGACGGCACGACCAGCTCGAACGCCGAGTCGGGTGCACGGAACCTCAGTCTGCACAGGCCGGCCACGGCGCCACCACTCATGCGTTCCCTCCTCCGGTCTGCGGGCCAGGGGCGTGCCCTCGTCGCCCGGCTGCACGGATGCGCCGGGGGCGGTGGTTCACCGGGATCGGAAAACGATCCGGTGAACCTTCCGGGAGCGCGTTCCGTGCCCTGGGGCGGAGACGTCCACGCGCGTGTGAGGAGAGGCCCGTTGAGTCAGGTCGTGATCGAGCGTCCGCCCAGGCGCTCCGGGCCGGAGATGCCGGACGGCGACATCCGGCTACAGGAGCCGCCCGGTCTGCCCGAGTCGCAGAGCGGGCTGTCCACCATGCTCACCATGGCGCCGATGGCGCTGAGTTCGCTCTCGATGGTGTTCATCTTCCTCAACCCGAACTCCTCGGGCGGCCCGCTGACCTACGTGGCGATCGGCATGATGGGCCTGTCCGCCGTCGGCATGCTGGTCACCCAGATGATCCGGGGCGAGAGCGACCGCAAGCGCCAGCTGCGCGCCGAGCGCCGGGACTACCTCCGCTACCTGTCGCAGATCCGCCGCCAGGTGCGGCGTCACACCGTCGAGCAGCAGCGGGCGCTGGCCTGGCGGCACCCGGAGCCTGCCGCGCTGGCCTCGATGGCGCGCACCTCGCGGCTGTGGGAGCGCCGGGCGGCCCACCCGGACTTCGGCGACGTGCGGATCGCGGTGGGCGCGCAGCGGCTGGCCGTACGGCTCGCCCCGCTGGCCACCAAACCGGTCGAGGACCTGGAGCCGCTGAGCGCGCACGCGCTGCGGCGGTTCATCCACGCCTACGGCACGCTGCCCGGGCAGCCGATCGCGGTGCACGTCCGCGGCTACGCGCACGTGCTGCTGCGGGTCGCCGCGGGAGAGGAGGCCGCCGGCGCTCCCGACGGCGGCGCGGGGGCCCCTGATGCGGGCGACGGCGGTGCGGCCGGGGCCACCGGATCCGCCCGCGCACTGGCCCGGGCGATGCTGGCACAGCTGGCCTTCTTCCACGCCCCCGACGAGCTGCGGATCGGCGTGGTGACGGCACCCGAGCGGCGCGCCGACTGGGACTGGCTGAAGTGGCTGCCGCACGCCCTGCACCCGAACGAGACCGACGGGGCCGGCCCCGTCCGGCTGGTGGCCGGTTCGATGGTGGAGCTGGAGCAGCTGCTCGGTACCGAGTTCGCCGCGCGCGGCCCCTGGGAGCCGGACGCGCGACCCGGCCGCGAGGAGCCGTACACCCTGATCGTGGTCGACGGGGTGCGCCTGCCCGCCTCCGGCCGGGCCGCGCTCGCCGGCTACCGCAACGCCACCGTCCTGGACGTGGACGACGCGTTGGAGTGGAAGCACGCCAAGCACCGGCTGCGGCTGCGGCTCACCGCCGACGGCGCGCTGGAGATGGTCGGCACGGACCGCGACCGCAAGGACAGCGCCACCATGCTCGGCCGCCCCGACGCGCTCACCGCGGCGGCGGCCCAGCGCTGCGCCGCCACCCTCGCGCCCTACCGGCTCGGCGACGCCACCGACGGCGCCGAGCCGCTGGCGACCGACTTCGACCTGACCTCCCTGCTGGGGATCAAGGACCTGCACCGGCACGACGTCCGCCGGGCGTGGGCCGAACGTCCCGAGGAGCAGCGCCTGCGGGTGCCGCTGGGCCTGGGCCCGGACGGCACCCCGGTGGACCTGGACATCAAGGAGTCCGCACAGGGCGGCATGGGCCCGCACGGCCTGCTGATCGGCGCCACCGGCTCCGGCAAGTCCGAGCTGCTGCGCACCCTGGTACTCGCCCTCGCGCTGACGCACTCCTCGGAGACGCTCAACTTCGTGCTGGTCGACTTCAAGGGCGGCGCGACCTTCCTGGGCCTGGACCGCCTCCCGCACACTTCGGCGGTGATCACCAACCTGGCCGACGAGGCCACCCTGGTGGACCGGATGCGCGACGCGCTGCACGGCGAGATGATGCGCCGCCAGGAGCTGCTGCGCTCGGCGGGCAACTACACCTCGCTGGTGGACTACGAGGCGGCCAGGTCCTCCGGCGTCAAGCTGGACCCGCTGCCCACACTGTTCGTGGTGGTCGACGAGTTCTCCGAACTGCTCGCCGCCCACCGGGACTTCATGGACCTCTTCATCATGATCGGCCGACTCGGCCGCTCCCTCGGCGTCCACCTGCTGCTCGCCTCGCAGCGCCTCGACGAGGGCCGGATGCACGCCCTGGAGTCCCACCTGTCCTACCGGATCGGGCTGCGCACCTTCTCCGCCATGGAGAGCCGCGGCGTGCTCGGGGTGCCGGACGCCTTCCACCTGCCCTCGCAGCCCGGCAACGGCATCCTGCGCAGCGACATCGCCACCCTCAGCCGGTTCAAGGCCGCCTACGTCTCCGGGCCGTACCGCCGGCAGAAGCCCGGCACCGCCCGCCAGGCGGCGGTGGCCGGGCAGGTCCTGCCGTTCGGCACCGAGTACGTGGCACCCCGGCAGCAGCCGGTGCCGGAGGAGCCGGCGGAGGAGGCCGAGGCGGCGGAGGCCGAGGCGGCGGAGGAGGCCGCCCGCACCCTGCTGGACCTGGCCGCCGAACGCCTCACCGACGCGGGCCCGCCGGCCTACCGGGTCTGGCTGCCGCCGCTGGACGTGCCGCCGACCCTGGACGAGCTGCTGCCACCGCTGTCCCCCCACCCCGAGCACGGGCTGACCACGGACGGGTGGCAGCTGCGCGGCGGGCTGTCGGTACCGGTCGGCGTCGTCGACCGCCCGTTCCAGCAGCTGCGCGACCTGCTCACCGCCGACCTGTCCGGGGCCGGCGGGCACGTCGGCATCGTCGGCGGCCCGCAGAGCGGCAAGAGCACCCTGCTGCGCACCCTGGTCACCGGCCTGACGCTCACCCACTCCCCACGCGAGGTGCAGTTCTACTGCCTGGACTTCGGTGGTGGCGGCCTGTCGGCGCTGCGCGACCTGCCGCACGTCGGCGGGGTGACGGGCCGGCACGACCCGGAGCGGGTCGGCCGCACCATCGCCGAGATCAACGGCATCATCGCCCGCCGGGAGCAGAGCTTCGCCCGGTCGGGCATCGACTCGGCCGCCGCCTTCCGGCGGCGCCGGGCGGCCGGGGACCCGGAGCCGGCCGACGACCCGCACGGCGACGTCTTCCTGGTCGTGGACGGCTGGAACACCGTCCGCCAGGAGTTCGGCGAGCTGGTGCAGGTCCTCGGCCTGATCGCCGGGCGCGGCCTCAACTACGGCGTCCACCTGGTCATCACCGCGACCCGCTGGGCCGAGGTGACCAGCGCGCTGCGCGACCAGCTCGGCACCAGGTTCGAGCTGCGGCTGGGCGACAACGTGGACTCCGTGATCAACATGCGGGCCGCCGCCACCGTCCCCCGGATCCCCGGCCGCGGACTCACCGACGAGGAGCTGCACTTCCTCACCGCGCTGCCCCGCATGGACGGCGTCGGCGACACCGGCGATCTCGCCGACGCCGTCGCCGACCTGGTGGAGGCCGTGAACGAGCACTGGAGCGGCCCGCGCGCGCCACAGGTCCGGATGCTCCCGCTGCTGTTGGAGGCCGCCGAGCTGCCCGCCGCCGAAGGCCGGCTGAAGGTGCCACTCGGTCTGGAGGACCGCCGGATCGCCCCGCTGTGGCACGACTTCGAGGAGACCCCGCACCTCGTGGTGATCGGCGACAGCGAGTCCGGGAAGACCAACCTGCTGCGCCTGCTGGTCGACGGCATCACCTCCGCCTACACCCCGGCCGAGGCCCGGATCATGCTGATCGACTTCCGGCGCGGCCTGTTCGACTTCGTCCCCGAGGAGTACCGGCTCGGCCACGCCGTCGCGGTGGACGTCCTCAAGCAGGTCGTCCAGGGTGCGGCCCGGGCCATGGAGGGACGGGTGCCCGGCGAGTCCATCACCCCCGCCCGTCTGAAGCTCCGCGACTGGTGGACCGGGCCCGAGTTGTTCATCGTGGTCGACGACTACGACCTGATCACCGCTCCGATCACCGGCCACCCCTTCGCCCCGCTGCTCGACCACCTCGCCCAGGGCACCGAACTCGGCCTGCACCTGATCGTGGCGCGCAGCGCCAACGGCGCCGGCCGCGCCATGAGCGACCCGCTGATGCGCCGGCTGCTGGACGTCAACACCCCGGCGGTGCTGCTGTCCTGCCCGCCCAGCGAGGGCGTGCTGTTCGGGAGCGTCAAGCCCCGCGAACTGCCGCCCGGCCGCGCACTGCACATCAGCCGGCGGCGCACCGTCCAGTTGCAGACCGCCCGGGTTCCCGAGCCGGTTCCCGGGCCGCAGGAGGCGGGGCGCGCCTGAGATCCCCCGGTTGCGGGATTGCCGGGCGCCCCGGTGAACCGGGCGCCCGGCAATCCCGTGTAGCTGGGCGGGGTCCGCCCGTGCGGGCCCTGACGACCGACCAGGGAGGCAGACGCCAATGGCCGAGGGGGAGCCTCGCCGGACATCCGCCGGAGCCGTCCGGAGCCCGCGATGAGCGCGGCCACAGGCGCGACCGGAGGCGCGGCAGGCTCCGCGACCGGCTCTGCGGCAGCCGACGACGCACCGGCGCCACGGCGCTGGTTCGGCCGCCGCGGCACCGCGCCCGCCGCCGCGCCCTCCACCGCGCCCGCCCGCCGCGGCGGCCGCTCGATCCTGCGCGTGCTCGGGCCGCACTTCGTCATCGCCCCGCCCGAGGTGACCGACGACGAGCTGTCCGCGGCCATCGGCACCCTGCGGCCCGTCCCGAACGCCCTGGTCGTGGTGGCGGCGACGACGGACGCGGCACCCGTGCTGCGCGAGCAGATGGCCGAGCTCGGGATGATCGCCCGGGCCCGCGGCGCGTCCAGCCTGATCCTGGCCGCCTCCGGGCTGGCCGCCGTCGGCCCCGGCGGCCGGCGGCCTGCCGAGGTCGTGGCCGACAAGGCGGGCATCACGGTCGTCGCCCCGGACGGCATGGTCGCCGTCCAGCCCGACGGCACGCTCAAGGTCACCGCCCCGAACGGCTCCGCCGAGCCCGCCACCTGGTGGAGCTGTCCGCCGGGAGGCCGGGCCCGCCGGCTGCGCGAGACGGTCGACGCCGCGACCCCGCTCGACGCCGGATCCGCGCTCCCCGTTCCCGGCCCGCGCCCCGTTCCCGGCCCGCTCCCCGCACCTGGCACCCTGCCCGGACCGGGCTCCGGACGGGCTGTCGCCCCCGTCGGAACGGACACGCCACCCACCTCGGTGTCGATCCACCGGCTGGCCACCGGCTTCTGGCTCAACCACGTCACGGCCCGGCCCGAGGGAGCGATGCCCTTCCTGCAGCAGCTCGCGACGCCCCCCGGCACGACCCCGCTGCTGATCGGCACGCCCGCCCGGCCCGTGCTGGACCCGCAGGAGTTCACCGAAGCCGCGCTGTCCCTGCCGGTCGGCTCCGAGCAGCTCATGGTCAGCGCGCCCTGGGCCGACCCGGGCGCGGCCGCCCTGCTGTCCGGCAGCCTCGCCGAACGGCTGGGGCGCCCGGTCCACACCGCGGTCGGACTGCCGGTCGCGGGCGGCAACGGCTACACCACCGCCGTGCTCGACCACCGGGGCGCCGCCTCCTGGGAGCCGTACCTGCTCCGCCTCAGCTCCTCCGGTCGGCACGAGACCGTCAGCTCGGCGTGGCGCAAGGGCGCCGCCGGCTGGGAGACGGTGGGGCCGGGGCTGTTCCGGGCCTTCCCGTTCTGGTGCCTGGAGGCCGTGCCGGCCGGGCTCTGGCTCCGCCCCGAGCCGCCGTACGCCTGGGCCCCGCGCTACCTGCGCCCGGCCCCGGCCCGCCCGACGATCGTCGTCGGCGAGCAGGCCAGGCTGATCCCGCACCACGTCTGGGAGGAACTCGGAGCCATCCTCGACGAGTTGCCGGCCCCCGGCGCCCGGGGGTACGGGCTGCTGCTGCACGGACTCGTCGACGCCGCGTCGGCGAGCAGCGCCCGGTTCTTCGCCCGGATGCACGGCCTGGTGTGGCTCAACCCGCCGACCCGGCCCGCCACCGGGGATCCGGCCGAACTGCTCGGATCCAGCGACTCGGCCCACGCCGCCCACGCCGCCCACGAGCTGGGCGGTGCCTGGGCGGGGGCCGTCCAGGCACCGGTCGCCGAGCGGTTCGCCCTGGCCGCACCGCCGCCGCGGCCGGCGCCTGCCGGTGCGGTGCCCGGGTTCACCGCCGAGACCGCCGCCCCCACCGAGCCGACGGTCGGGGTGCCGACCGCGCCCGTGGGCCTGGCCACCAGCGGTGGCGTGCCCGAACCCGCCCCCACGGCCGACGAGTTCACGCCCGGTACGCCGAGTACGCCTGGTATGCCTGGTATGCCTGGTACGCCCCGAGAGTCGGTTTCGGCAGGACTCCCCGCCGAACCGCCCGCCCTCCGCACCGCCGACACCGTCGGCACTGTCAGTACCGAAGAACACCAACCAGGCACCACAGAGCGGGAGTTCACCGTCGAGGCGCCGGCGCAGACCGTGACGGCCGCGGCCCCGGCGGCCTCGCCCCCGGCCGCCCCGGAACCCGAACCCACGCCCGAGCCCGTACCCGACCCCGACCCCGACCCCGAGCCGGACCCCGTGCCCGTCTCCCCCACCCTCGCCGCCCGGTACTTCACCCCTGCGGACATCCTTCCGCTGACCCCGGTCAGCACCGCGGAGGACCGGGACGCCTTCCGGCTGCTGCTCGGCGAGCACTACCACCGCTGCGCCGGGCGGGTGGAACCGGCCGTCACCCGGCTGCCGGGCCTGCGGTCGACCGGCCACGACGACTTCAAGGCCGACCTGGTCGCCGTACTGCTCCACCACGAGGACTCCGGCGTCCCCGCCGGCCGGGCCGCCCTCCTCACCGAGGCCCGCAGCGGCGCCGCGGGTCCGCTGCGCCCGTACCTCGCCTGTCTGAGCTCGGGCCTGCGCCGGCTGCCGAGCCATCACGGTGCGGTCCTGCTGGGTGCCGACCTCGCCCCGGAGTCGCTGGAGGCCTTCCCGATGGGCCTGGCGCTCCTCGAACCGGGGCCGATCGCCGGCCTGGCCTCACCCGCGGCCGATCTGAGCACCCCGGTCGAGTTCGTCGTCTGGTCGACCACCGGCCGGCGGACCGCCGCCTTCGGGGGCGACCGGGAGGTGCCCCAGGTCGCCTTCCCGCCCGGGACCGGCTTCGTGGTGGTCGACGTCGCCCCCGGGGACGGCCTGACCCGCCCCGCCCGGGTGCTGCTGCGCGAAACCGCCGGCCCGGCAGCGGGCCCGGACGCCGAGCGGGACCACAGCTCGCGGAACAGGCTGCGCGCCTGGCTGGAGCGCCGGGACAAGGTGGCGCCGGCCGACCGCCGGGCCGTCACCCGCCCGGAGCGCTTCCGCCTCACCCCGGGGACGCTCCTCCCGGAACCGACCTCCGCCACGACCCCCGGTCCCGACCCGACCGCCGAGGTCTGACCGGGCCGCGCCACGCCCGAACTGACCGGCGGCGGTTCACCGGTGTCCGGAATCCGCCGGACACCGGCCGCCCCTCCCGTCCACCGAATCCGGAGTACGCATGCCGTCCGCACACGCCCGGCCGTCGCGGCCCAGGGCCCTGTACGTCGCCATGGCCGCGGTGCTGATCACCGCCGTCACCGCCACGGTCGCCAACGCCCGTCCGCACCGCACCACCCAGCCCCCCAAGCCCGGGGCCACCGCCTCCGCCTCCATCGGGGGCAGCCTCAACGACCCCCGTATGAAGGACATCGCCCAGCAGCTCGTCTCCAGCGCGGAGAACTCCTCGCTCGACTGGAAGGCCCAGTTCGCCTACATCGAGGACATCAAGGACGGGCGCGGCTACACGGCCGGCATCGTCGGCTTCTGCTCGGGAACCGGCGACATGCTCGACCTCGTCGAGCACTACCAGAAGCTCAAGCCCGGCAACCCGCTCGGCAAGTACCTTCCGGCGCTGCGCAAGGTGAACGGCTCCTCCTCGCATTCCGGCCTCGACCCGGACTTCGTCGGAGACTGGAAGAAGGCGGCCCAGGACCCGGCCTTCCAGCAGGCCCAGACCGACGAGAGGGACCGGGTCTACTTCAACCCGTCCGTCATGCAGGCCCAGACCGACGGGCTGCGCGCCCTCGGCCAGTTCGCCTACTACGACGCCATCGTCATGCACGGCCCCGGCAACGAGCCGGTCAGTTTCGGCGGCATCCGGGCCGCCGCCATGAAGAAGGCCAGGACCCCTGCCCAGGGCGGCGACGAGAAGACCTACCTGGCCGCCTTCCTCGATGCCCGCCGGGTCGCGATGAAGACCGAGGCCGCCCACGAGGAGACCGACCGCGTGGACACCGAACAGCTGGTGTTCCTGAAGGCGGGCAACCTCGACCTCAGGCCCCCGCTGGCGTGGAAGGTCTACGGCGAGTCGTTCAGGATCGACGGCTGACGGACGGCAGGTACGACCGAGGGGCGGGCCCGCACCCCGCCCCCCCCCCACGCCCACCCCCCCCACACCCGCCCGGGGTGGCCCCCCCAAGGGTGCGGGCGGTCGCCACACCCCTG
>NZ_JBHTWX010000036.1:47551-73107 GCF_042792155.1 Kitasatospora sp. NPDC056651
TTTCGGGGGTTTGTTATTGTATGGCGGGGGGCGGCCGGCCGGTTCCCCCGGGGGGGGGCCGCCCCCGGGCCCGCCCCTCCTCGCCGACACCCACCTCACCGGCCGGTGGTGGCCCGCCGAAGGGTCCGGGCGGTCGCCTCACCCTGGGCCGTCGGCCCAACCGGGCAGCACCATGGGGCTGTACGGGGTGACCACCACCACCCGCTGGTCGAAGTCGGCGCCCTTGCCGGACACCGCGATCCGCCAGGAAAACACCACATCCACAAGCTCGTTGACATCGCGCGTGTCGCGCCGACGACGACCATTACCCTTAGTTACCGCCGGGGACGGGACAGAACCGTTCACCTGATCAAAGCCAGAGCCAGAAGATCGCCCGGCGAGCAGGTACGCGACGAGAAGTGGCTTCAGCTGCTGGGTGCACAATTGACCTGGTGTTCGTGATCACGTGGTGTCAGATGGCTGGGGTGGGAACATGGAACGGCAGCAGTACGTGGAGAGATGCTCGGAGCTCTTCGCAGTGGGTGGCCATGAGGCTGTGAGAGCTGCGGCGGAGGCGGGGCTCAAGGAGTGCGGACCCGATCCGGTCCTCTTCCGCTGGCTCGGACAGGCGCATGCCGCAGAAGACGAGGATGACCACGATCGCGAGGCTGAGGCCGCATATCGCGATGGCCTCGCACTGGCAGCGGACGATCTCGGACTCCTGGTGTCGTACCTGGAGCTCTGCCTTCGCTCGGACGCTTTCGACTACCCGGGGCGGGCGCGACGTGCGGTGGTCCTGCGGGAGAGGATCGACGAGCTGGCCCCGCCCGGGTCAGCCGAGCGAGAGCGAGTCGACGATGCGATGGGCTGGGCCGGACGGGGCTATTGGGACGACCTGAAGGCAGCCACTGCTCAAGGGCAAGCTCAGCAGGCAGCCAAAGCGGAGCAGAGCGTGCTGGTGACAGACGCGCTACGGCGAGCCGCTCGTGGCGAGTCCAGCGAGGACACAGGTGAAGACCTCCAGGCCGCTGAACTTGCCGCAGCCGTCGAGCTGCTACAGGGGGCCCGGAACGCGCCACTACGCCTGCTGCTCGCGCACCGGGTCGAAGCGTATGTGCTGACGATCGTGGCATCGGTCGGCACGAACAAGGCACTGGTGTGGAGTGGAGTGCTGGACTTCAGCTTGTGGGGCTGGCTGTTCTGGGTTCCTGTGCTCGCTGCCGAAGCCAAGCTCCGTCAAGCGAAGAAGCTTGGGCAGGAGCGCGTGATCGCGCGCATACAGGCGCGCCACGACGAGATGAACCCGCCCCAGAGCCCGTCCGAGGACAAGCATCTGTGAGTGCTTCAGTCGGCGGCAGCTGCCACCTGGCAAGCCGAACGCGGTAGGCCGGGTAGCCGTCCTTGCCGGACGCACCCAAGGACGCCCGCTCCTTGCACACCGAGGCCCTGGCCAGTGCCCTCCAGGCCGACGACCTCGGCCTGGAGGCCCACGCGTTCGCCTGCCTGTCCCTGCTCGCCCACACAACGGGGCGTCCCCGCGAAGCCGTCGGCACCGCCAAGGTGGCACAGCGCGCGGCGGCCGGTCTCGGCTCTTCGCCGGCGGCCACGCCCGCAACACGGCCCTCTACACCGCCGACATCGCGCTCCACCAGGCCCGCCGGGAAACCGGCGCTGGACACCGCTGTGGGAGCGGAAGGCGAAGGGCGGCAGGGTGTACCTCTCCAGCAACGTGATCGCCGCCGGCATCACCCTGGAGGACTCCTTCACCGACCACCGCAGCGCCGAGGAGCTGGCCCTGCACCACCTGCTCGGCGACGAGGACGTCCACAGGGTGCTGCGCGGGCTCGACCCTCGGGAAGCGGCCGTGGCCGCCTACTGGGCCCAGGGGGCGGGCACCTGGTCCGAGGCCGCCGGCGTTGCCGACCTGTCGACCGCCTACGGCGACCGGGTCCGGCGCAAGCTCCGCCGCCTCGGCGAGCGGCACACCCAGCGCGCCCCGGCCGCGGCGGACGTGACCCGATGAGCCGCCGCCCGCCCGCCCCGGAGACGGAGCGCGGCCTGCTGCTGCGCGTGCCCGCCGCACCGACCTGCATCGCCATGGCCGGCACCGGCTCGGTCACCGGCGCCTTGCTGTCCAGCACGGTGTCACCCGGTTCCCCGCTGGTGTGGCCGCTCGTCGTCCTCGCCCTCGGCTCCATGGCCTACGACCTCGGCGTCCGGGCGCTCCGGCAGCGGAACGGCTGACGCCAGAAGACCAGGCTCGGCGAGATGCTGAACACCTGCGACTGAACACCCGGCACCAGCGGCCACACCGCCACACGGCCAGGCCGGTGACCGCCGACCGGCCCCGCCCAAGGGGCGGGGTTTGCGATGCCGGCCCCGACCGTCTCCGCCTACGCCGCCCCGGCCCCCGGCTACCGCTGCTCCTACCTGGTGTGGGACGGCGGGAAGCAGTGGATCGGAACCGATGGCTGCACCGCGGTGGGCGGCGCCCCGGGCGGTGCCGCCCATCTCCGAGCGGGGCAGGCCGCATATACCGCGAATCCACCCGGTCCTAGCTCTTGCAGGCTGGTTGGGTCGACAGCCAGGCGGTGGCGGCGTCCAGGGTGGGGTCGGTGCCCTTGTGAGCAGGGGGGTATATCTCCTCGTCGGGGCGGATCGGACCGTCATGGACGCGGCCGGTGCGGTCTGTCTCGGCGGCGCCGGTGAGGAGGATGACGGCGCCGTCGGACAGGTGGTGCGGGGCGTTGCCGGTGGGCACCCCGAAGGTCTGCTGGCCGAAACTTCGGGTGGCCGGTCGGCCGATGAATGCAATGGTGACGGCCTCGCCCGCGCTGCCGGTCCTCCGGGCGGTGAGCACGGCGACCGGCGGGATGGGGAGGGCGAGCGGGGTGACGCCCTCGGCGGAGGCCTGCGGGCTGTCGTCCAGGTAGGGCACGCCACCTCGAATCGACCACACGGCCCGCTTGCCGTCCGGGGTGACGAAGCCGCCGACCGGGCCGTCCCCGAGGATCGGCCCCGCCACCGCGAGCGGCGCCCACATCCCGCCGCCGGTCTCGTCGCGCAGGTCCACCACCCACCCGCAAGCGCCTACCTGGTCCGTCGTGGCGACCGCGGCGCGACCTTGCCGGACATACTCGGCGTAGGTGCGGTCCGAGCCGTTCACCGAGGGAAGCGCCAGGTGGCCGATCCGGTTGGGGAGTTGGTGCGCCGTCGGTGCGTTGACGACGTCGGGGTCGCCCTCGACCTGGCCGGCCTGGGCGGGTGGAAAGAAGCGGCTGTGGTGGTCGCCGAGTGCGCCCAGCGCGCCGTTGATGGCGGAACATGTCTCGGCAGGGGTGCGGGCCTCGCCGGCGCGGTCGAAGGCCTGGGCGCGGACTGTCTTCCAGTCCACCTCGGCCCTGCGCAGCGACTGCTGCTGCATGAGGTCCAGGGCCTCGGTGAGGTAGCCGCGGGCCTCGGGCGAAAGGCGGGCGCCCTCCTGCGGCGTCGGCGTCGGGGCGCAGCCGACGAGCACTGCCGCGGCCCAGGTGGCTATCACCCAGTGGTGTCGTGAACTCATATGTTCCCCCTGACCGGTTCGTGTGTCAGCTGTCTTTCCTAGGCCGCGATCATCAGAGGGCGTCGAACTCGGCCGTGGTCGGTATGGTTCCAGCCTGATCTCCGCCCTCGTTCCAGGGGTTGAGGCACTGGCCCCCACGCCCTATCTGCACGGCATTGGTACGAGGCCCCGACAGCCCTGTCGCGCTGCCGCCCGCACCGTCGCAACCATCGGCGCGGCGACCGGGCGGGGTTCGGCTGTTCTGCTTGACTCCCGTTGGGAGCGGCCGGCCTCAGGATTCGTCGTCGCCCAGCTCGTCCCGCACCCGCAGCCCCGCCACCCACAGCGGCATCATCCAGTGCGCGGCGAACACACCGATCAGGACGGGGGTCACGGCCGCCCGGGCCGGCGCGTCCGCCAGGAAGCCGTAGGCGGCAGTGCCGAGGACCGCGGCCACGAGCAGCCACAGGGTGATGCGGTGTGCCAGGGCGCGCACCCGGTCGCGTTCGACCAGCTGACGCTCGTCGAGCATCCGGCCCCGCAGTTCGAGGAGTCCGCACGTGGAGCCGTTGAGCAGCCCGGTGAGCAGGATCCACGGGACCATCACCGCGACGAGCACGACGGCCGGGCCGAGTCCGGGCCCGAACATCCAGGCGCCGACCCCGGTGACGGTGAGGGCGACGTGCGCGCCCACCAGCACTCGGCGCCGGGTCACGGTGGCGTAGGCCGCGGCCGCCCGGCGGTCGTTCATCACGGCGTACATCCGCCGGTCGTAGCGCGTCGTGGTCATCACTGCTTCCTCCCGTAGACCTCGTCGGTGAGCGGCTGGATCGGCTCCAGGGAGAACAGCGCCTCCACCGGCAGCTCGAAGAACCGGGCCACTTTCAGGGCCAGGTCGAGGCTGGGGTTGTACTGCCCGCGCTCGATGTAGCCGATGGTCTGGTAGTGGACACCCACGGCCTGCGCCAGTGCCTGCCGCGACACCTTCCGCTCGGCTCTGACGACGGCCAGCCTGTTGTACACCTGCTCACTCATGTATAAGAAGTACTACATTTGAGCGTAGGGACACAACAGTCGGGGACACCCGGCCGCCCACGGGCGTACTCGTGGGCGGCCCCGGGCGAGGACGGCGTGCGGCCTTCCGCCGGCCCGCCACGCCCCGGCGTGGACGGCGGGCTCCGGCACGGCGGGGCCCGGGCGGGCGCCGAGGACGACCCGGCCGTGCAGCGCGAGATCGCCGAGCGCCTGCCGGACCGCCTTGTTCGCCACCGCCCCGGGCACGGCAGTCGCCAGAGCCGGCCGACGGTGGCCGCCTTGAGGACGCCGAGCGCGCCGAGGACGTCGGAGCCGCTGCGCGGCGGTCGAGCCGTTCGGGTCGGCGGCGCCACGCCGGAGCACGGCCCGGCCCAGCCAGGACGGCCGCGGCAGTTCGACGGCGTGCCGCACCTCGGCACGCACGACGGGTTCCGCCGGCCCCCGCCCGCCGTCCCGGCCGGCGCCGCCGGGAGAATCAGCGGATGCGGTGCGCGCCGCATGCCATGTGCCCGCGCCGCACACCGCCCCGAACGGCCACGACGCCCGGTTGTTTCCCCGGCCCCGGTCGGCCGGCCCCGCCGGCGTTGCGCCACGAGGTGCCACCGGCCTCGCGCCGGGCCCGATGCCGAATCGTGCGACCGGGCCTGGTCTGCGTGGGCTGGGGCTTTCAGGTGACGGTGCGGCCGAGGAAGGCGGCCAGACGGTCGAGGGCGGTCGCGTTTGGGGGTACTGGCTGGGGCAGGGCGAACGACCCGCCTGCGGTTCGGGGCAGACCGCCGTAGATCTCCCGTACCACCGGAAGGGCCGACTCGGCGAGGTCAGGGACGAGATCACGCCGGTGTCCGATCGCCTTGGCCAAGTCCCAGCCGTGGGCCAGCATCTCGACGACCAACTGCTCAACAAGTCGTCGACCCGGTGCGGGCCCGTACCGCTGGTCAAGCATGCCGGGTCGGCGGAAGGCGGCACGTGCGCTCTGCGCGGCGGCACGGAACGCCTCGACGTGATCGTCTCCCAGATGATCGGCGGTGACGTCGGATCGAGGTACGCCGTCGGCCAGGCCCGACCACAGCAGGTTCTCCCAGACCAGGTGGTTGAGCAGGGTGCGAACGTCCCAGCCGGCGCACGGCGTGGGCCGGTCGAACAGGCTCGGATCCACGACGGAGACGACGCCGCTCACGGCGTACAGGACTCTCTCGCAGGCGTCGAGCAGGCCCGCGGGTTCCCAGGCGTCGGCCCCGGCGTCGTACAGTTCGCCGAGCTGTTCCGCGCGTGCCCCGGGTTCGGGATTCGCGCGCAGCGCGGTCTTCAGCCAGTCTCCGACCGCTGCCATACTCGGCCGCGCGGGTTGGCCGTTGATGGTGCACAGCAGCTGCCAGTACCGTTCGACGTGCCTGTCGGAGGCGACTTCGAGCTGTTCCAGTAGCAGGCGCCGGGCTGGTCCGCCGTCGGTGCGCACCTCGCTGAGGGTCCGTGCCTGTGTGGGAATCCAGGCCGCGACGATGGCCTCGACGACGGGGTCGGCTGCCGGCGAGTCCGGGGCGATCCCCTCCCGTAGCGCTGTGTCCACCCGCTCCGCCCAGTCGTCGGCGACCTGCCGTGCGTCCCGGAGCGTGGTGTCGTCGTGTTCGCCGGGGGCATGCTCGGCGGCGTACTGCGCCATGCGCCGCATTCCGGAGTTCAGAGCGGGATCAGTCACCAGCTCGCTCAGCTCGATCCAGGCGTCGACCTGCTCGTCCGTGGGGTTGTCGGGCAGGTCCGGAGTGGCGGCCAGCAGTTCACGGCGGTAGGTCGGTACGTCGAGGTCCGCGACAGTCCGGGTCACGAACTCGTGGATGATCCTGCGGCGTTCGGCGGCCGACAGTCGGGCCGTTCGGTTCATGAAGGCGAGTCCTTCGGCAGTGGTTTCGCGGCGGGTGGCGGAGCGCAGAACCGCTTGCTGCGAGCGCAGCGTGCGGATCTGTGCCTCCAGCGCGTCGACGTGAACCGCGGCCACCTCCGCCAAGGTGTGCTCGCGGTCGAGTACCCCACGGATCGCCGCGAGGTCGAGTCCGAGGTCGCGAAGCGTCCGTGCCAGTCCCAGTCGAGCCAGAGAGCCGGCGTCGTAGACGCGGTATCCGGCGGCCGTCCGCCCGGCCGGCGGGACGAGCCCCATGTCGGACCAGTGTCGGATGAGCTTCACCGACAGCCCGGTCTTCCGCGCGACCTCTCCGATGCTCCACAGTGCCCTGTCGTCGACGTGCATGTGCCCGACCCTCAGCTCTCCCACAGTGGGAGAGTCAACCACTCAGGCCGCCCCTCGCCCTCCACCGTCGGGCGGCGGTCGCGTGGTCGGGCAGCCGGGGCGCAGCAATTGCGCTGCGACTGCCCGACCACAGGTCGATGCGATCCGGCACGCTACTTGCCGCTCACTGTGCTGCTTGACGTGCGACTCTCTCGCCGTATCCACCGAGGCTGCCGCTGCGGCAGCGCCGCGCGGGCGACACCCATAACCCCGGCATTCGCGCGGGCCACGAGGTCCACCACCACGGCGGCCGCACCCTCAGCATCCGCCCACCCAGCCGCCGCCAGCGGCGACCGGCCCTCCACCCAGGCCCTCTCCTCAACCGCCGGACACCGCCGGTGCCCGTTCGGCACCCACACGGCAGGGTGACCGGACTTCACCCGGCCGGCTCGACGGCGTACAACTGCGACAACAGAGCCTCCTGGAAGGCTCGTTGGCGTAGACACCCTCTGAGCTACCAAGAGGTCCTGTGCTCATGTCCGGCACCGGCCGGGTTCACCCGAACGAGACCTCCGTTCATGGACACCGCTCAAGACCGGAAGGCCAAGGGCCACTGAGTATTGCCAAGCGCCGTCTGTCCCGGTCGTGCCAGGATGCTCGGCATGTCTACTCGTGCACTGAGCTTCGGCGCGATTGCGGAGGCCTACGAACGGTTCCGGCCGGGGTATCCCGAAGAGCTCTTCGACCTGGTGCTCGCGTATGCGGGCCGGCCGGTTCGGACGGCCCTGGAAATCGGTGCGGGGACAGGCAAAGCCACCCGCCTGTTCGCCGCGCACGGGGTCGCGGTCACGGCCACGGAACCCGACGCAGCCATGCTCACCGAGCTTCGCAAGACGGTGCCCGCAAACGTGACGACCGTCCGGGCCGCGTTCGAGGACCTGCGGCCAGGCGAGACCTACGGGTTGGTCTATGCGGCGGCAGCCCTGCATTGGACACGCCCGGAGAGTCGGTGGTCAAGCGTGGCCGCGCTACTGGATCCAGAGGGCGTGGTTGCCTCATTCGGTGGCCCGGTTCAGCTGGCTGACCCAGCTGTCGAGGACGCTGTGCGTGCGGCACGGGCGCCGTTCCTGGAAAGCGACGAGGTTCCATCTCCCGACGGGACTGCTCCGGATGAGGCCATGCAGTGGCCGGGCACGGAGCTGCAACGGTCTCCGTTCTTCCTCGACGTTCAGCAGTCCGTCATCAAGCGGCGCCTGACGATGAGCGCTCCTGACTATGTTGGCTACCTGTCGACTGTCTCGGCGTATATCCAACTGCCGCGGTCGAGGCGACAGCAGGCGTACGAAGCGATCACGCGGATCCTGCCCGAGACAGTCGAGATCGCCGCCGACATCATCGTCCATCTCGCGCGTCGGCGATCCGAGTAGCGGCGACATTCCGCCTTGAGGACCACGGCGAGCCCCACGCGACGGCCTGCGCCGAGACGACCAAGTGCGCTGCCTCCTCATGCCCGGCACCCACCGCAGTCACCCGATATTGAGACTCCCGTTCGAGCAGCACCCCCCAAGATACTGATGGCATCGCGTATTGGATCATCGTGAGTTGCCCAGGCGGGCGGCGCAGGAACGAGGAGTCTGCAGTCTCAGGCGGCGGACAGGCCGATTTCCGGTGCGTATGCCTGGTAGACCGTCAGGGTGGTGGCCGTGTGGAGGGCGCGGATCTGATGCTTGGGTTCTGACACGGTGACCAGAGTCGATGTCGGGTGCGTTTCGCGCCATCGAATTACCAGGTGGGATGAGGCTGGTTGAGCACTGAGTGAGGTCAGGCTCTTCGGGCTTGGTGTCGGTGGGAGGCATAGGTGGCCCAGGTGGCGCCAGCCTGGATGGCGTGGTCTTCGGCGCATTCGGAGGTGTAGCCCAGGGCCTGGGCGGCGACGGCGGGTGGCATTGACTGGACCAGGGCGCGAATGGCGTCGAGCCGGGTGCCGAGCAAGTGGATGCCGTTGCCGGCCAGTTGGTTCATCAGGTAGGTCGAGTGGGTGTGCTGGCCCGGGCGGTTACCGACAGGGTCAGAAGGAGGGCTGCCGCGCGGTCGCGGAGGAAGGTCCCGGTGTCGAGGTGGGCCTGGGTGCGGGTCTGCGGGGCGGTGCCCTGCTCACGCAGCCCAGGCCAGGAAGCGATGTGCTGAGTTGATCTCGTGCCGCGGACAGGCTGTCAGGTCCGGGGTGAGGGCCTCGCGGGCCTCGCGCTGCCGAAGTTGCTGCAGTCCGTGCCAGGTCGCGAAGCGGCGAACGAGTTGCCGGTCCTCGTCAGGTTCGAAGGCGCCCAGGGCGCGGCGGAGCCAGTTCTCGAAGAGCACCAGGTAGGCCGGCCACTCGTCGAGCGGGCGGTCGCCGACGACGACGCGTTCCACCAGGACACCATGCTTGTCCTCGACCTCAGCGACGACCAGCCGAACCGCCTCGGCCGGCGTCGTCGGCCCCTCGGGCTTGCCTGCCGGCCACTACCGCCACGCTGTGCCGCTGCCCCTCCCCCTCGCACCGAACCCGGTGCGACATCGAACCTCGGTCGCCCATCACCAGTAGGTCGCCCCACTGCATGAGTGCTGACCCGATCATTTCGGAGGAACAACCGACCGAGCCTCACAAGCCCGACCCCAGGCCACCGCCTCGGGGGCATCTGTACGCGCTCAACCGGTCCTCGGGGCAGGCCGTTCACGGTGCCATGGTGCGGCGGTGGCCGGTCAGGAGCTGATCACCTCCAGGACGGGGTGGAAGGTGGTGTGGCTGCGGGCGTCGAGGTTGACGGCGAGGCCGACGGTGGCGAGGGGTTGGAAGAGGGCCAGTGTGAGGGAGGGGTTGCCCGGGGTGACGGCGGGGGTGACATCGAGGGGGATCCAGTCGGGAGTGGTGGAGATCCGGCCGGTGCCGAGGGGTTGGGCCAGGGCGGGGGCGTTGGCCCAGGTGACGGCGGGTTCGGTCCAGGGGGTGGGGGCGGTGGTGAAGGCCTGGAGGGTGGCGAGGGTGCCGCCGGAGTCGGCGACCGCGCCGTGGACCCAGAGGACGGCGCGGCGGACGGTGCCGGGGACGGCGGTGGTGTCGAAGGTGAAGAGGGCGCGGCGGCTGAAGCCGCTGTCGGTGGTGTTGGTGTTCTTGACCGTCAGGGTGGTGGCGGTGCCGTAGTTGGTGGTGGCGTAGGAGCCGTCGCGGACGAAGCTGTCCTGGGTGGGGTCGAGCAGGGTCGCGGTGGCGGTCGCCGGGGCGCCGGAGGCGGTGGTGAGGGTGATGGTGCGGCCGGTGCCCTGGGTGCCGCCGAGCTCCACCAGGAGGGTGACCGCGCCCTCGGTGGAGAGCACGCTGACGCCTTCGGCGGCCTCGGTGGGGCGGCCCGTGCCGGCGAGGGTGAGCGTGACGGTGGCGGCCCGGCGGGACGGGTCGGCGACGGTGACGGTGCGGGTGTTGCCGGTGTCGCGGACCAGCACCGAGCAGGGGGCGGAGGCGGTGAGCGGCCCGGCCGTGCCGGCGGCGAAGAAGTTGGCGGCGGTGACACCCGAGGCGGAGTCGGATATCGCCTGAACCGTACGGGAGTTGGCGAGGGTGGTGACTGTGGGGGCGGCCGCCCGGGCCACGGTGGCCGCGGCGGTCGCGCCGGGCAGCAACTGGTACTCGTACCCGGCGTCGGTGGGGTTGGTGCCGTGGTCGTACCAGAGGGTGAGGTAGCGGCGGGTGAGCTGCTCGGTGGAGCCGTTGGTGTTGATGTCGTGCCAACTGCCGGTGCGGGCCTCGCGCTTCGCCTGGAGGGTGGTGCCGGCGGGCAGGACGTAGCCGCCGAAGCCCGCGACGGCGACGGCGCGGGCGCCGTCGAAGCGCTGGGACCAGCCGAGGGTGGTGGGCTGGGCCGCGCCGTCCACGGTGAGGGCGTGGGTGCCGGCCGGGCCGAGGTTGCGGTTGTCGACGACGGTCTCCACCGGGGTGCCGTCGGTGCAGCTGATGCCCGCGCCGAGGCAGACCACCGAATCGTCCAGCAGGAACCAGGACTTGCGTCCGGTCAGGGTGGAGGAGAGGCCCCGCAGGTCCTGGCCGACGGCGGCGTAGGTGCCGTCGGTGGCGCCGCCGGCCCAGGTGGAGTCCGGGCGGGGTGCGCCCCAGGTGCCGCCGGCGGCGTCGGCGAGCGGCTTGGCGGAGACGGTGGTGCCGGGGAGGCGGTACGGGTCCACGGTCGGCCAGAAGGCGTCCGAGTACTGGCCGTTGCCGGAGGTGGCACCCCACCAGGAGAGCATGCCGTTGTTGGTGTGCCAGCCGCGCAGGTGCTCGCCGTTGCCGGTCTCGTAGAAGGTGGTGCGCGCGGAGCAGAGGCTGAGCGAGGCGGCCCAGCCGGAGCGGCGGACCACGGCGCGGTCCATCGCGAACACCCGGGCACCGAGCGGCTCGGGGGAGGCTGCGGTGGCGGAGTTCAGGAGGGCCTGGGCGCGGGCGAGCTCGGGGACGTCGAGGTAGGCGTTGGAGAGGTAGGGGAGGTAGTAGTCACGGGTGAGCCAGCCCTTCACGGCGGAGCGCCAGGCGGCGGACTGGGCGGCCGGGGCGGCGCCGGAGTCGGCGAGGCGGAGGATGTGGCCGATCAGGGTGTGGCCCCGGGTGTGGTCGTCCTGCTGGACCTGGAACTGGTCGCCGCTCTGACGGCCCCGGCTGACGGCCCGCCCGCTGACGGAGTCCATCACCAGGCCGTTGTAGAGGAACGGCGCGTAGGCGTCGGTGACGGCGTCGAAGACGTTCTGCCGGGACGGGTCGGAGATCTGCCAGGCGGAACCGGCCAGCAGGGCGAAGAGCCTGCTCAGGCCACCGAGCAGCACCTCGCCGTAGGAGCCGGTGTACGGCACCCAGGTGTGCTGGACGAAGGAGCCGTCGGCGTACAGGCCGTCGCCGGTCAGTACGTACGGGAAGACCGGGGAGAGCGCGGTGGTGGCGGTGGTGAGCTTGGCGGAGGTGCGGCCCAGCACGCCGCGCAGGGCCAGGACCCGGCAGAGGTCCACCCGGTTGCCGCCCGTGCTGGTGCCGGTGTAGCTCGACACCTGGGAGTCGGGGACCTGGCGGTCCACGGCGGCGAGCAGGGCGGAGAGCCGGGTGGGCGTCAGGAGGTCGTGGACCAGGACGCAGATGTCGAGGAGGGCCTGCGGGGTGCCGATCTGCCAGTCCCACCAGTTGCCGTAGGCAGTGGCCGTGGGGGTGAAGGCACCGGCGGTGGTGTTGAGGTGGTTCAGGCCGGTGGTGATCGCGGTGGCCAGGGCCTGGTCACCGGTCAGACTGGTGCCGGGCTGCGCCCAGGCCATGGCCATGGTGCGCAGACGGGTGTGGGAGGCGGTGACGTTCGCCGAGTTGGTGCCCAGGGGGAGGTCCGGCCAGAGGGACGTGGAGGTCGGGGCCATGGCCTGGAACTGGGTGCGGGCCCGGTCGCCGAGGGCGGCGAGGGTGGTGGTGTAGGGGGCGGTGGCCGGGTCGAAGCCGGTGCCGGTGAGCAGGTCGCGCCAGCGGAGGCGGAGGGTGTCGTAGGCGTCGGCCGCAGCCGTGGCGGGGGTGGGGAGGGCGCCGAGTGTGAGGGCGGTGGTGCCGATGGCGGCGAGTTGCAGCAGGCGGCGGCGGGAGAGCAGGGCGGGGTTCGGCGCGGCGGGCATGAGGGGGTGGTCCTCCTGCGAGGTGGGGGACGGGGGTGGGACGACGGTAAGCGCTTTCCCGAAGGGCCGTCAATGGTTGGGGAGGAGACTGGGAGGAAGCGTGGCAGGAGATTGGTAAGCGCTTTCCCAATGGAGGAGGCCGACTGCTCCGCGCCCGAACGCCGGGCAGTGGCCGGCACCCCTCGGCGGCGGAGTCGCGTCCCTCAGCGGCGGGGTGCCCCGGGTGCCCCCGTGCGAGGCGCCCCCGTGGTGGCGCGGAGGACCACCTGGACCGGCGCGTCGAAGCTGCCGACCGTGTCCGCCGGGGGACGGAGCGCGAGCCGAACGGCCTCGGCGCCCATCAAGGTGAGCGGTATCCGGACGGTGCTCAGCGGCGGGCTGAGGTCCTCCGCCAGCGGTATGTCGTCGAACCCGGCCACCGAGATGTCCTCCGGCACCCGGATGCGGCGCTCCCGGAGGGCGGCCAGCGCCCCCACCGCGCAGACGTCCGCGAGCGCCAGCACCGCCGTCGGGACCCTGCCCCGCTCGTCGCCCCGGAGGAGCGAGGCCATCGCGCGCCGGCCACCCTCGCGGGTGAACTCGGACCGCACCACTGCGGATCCGGGCAGGGCCACCCCGGCCTCGGAAAGCGCTTCCCGGACCCCGGCCAGCCGCTCTCCCGGCACCCGCAGCCGACTCGGCCCGGTGATCACCGCGAAGTCCCGGTGCCCGAGCGCCAGCAGAGCCCTGGTCAGCTCCGCCGCGCCGGTCCGGTTGGCCGGGCGGACGGTGTGGTACTCCGGCCCGTGGTCCGTGACGGCGGCCACCGAGCCACCGTCGGCCCGGTAGTCCGCGAGCGCCGCGTTCAGCCGGGCGGCCGCCGACGGATCGGTGTAGCCGGACCCGGCCAGGATGATGGCCTGCACCCGCTGGGCGTGCAGCATCCGCACCCCGCGCAGTTCGGCGGCCGGGTCGCCGTCGGTGTTGACCACCAGTGGCATCAGGTCCGCCGCCACCACGGAGTCGCAGGCGCCCCGGGCGAGCGCGGCGAAGTACGGGTCCGAGACGTCGTGCAGCAGGATGCCCACGGTCGCGGTGGTCGAGCGCGCCAACGCCTGGGCGGGCGCGTTCGGCAGGTATCCGAGCGTGGCCGCGGCACCCCGCACCCGTTCGGCGAGCTCGGAACCGACCTTGCGGGTCGACCCGTTGAGCACCCGGGAGGCGGTGGCCAGGGAGACCCCGGCCTCCCGTGCCACATCGTCCAGCGTCACGCCCATGGCGGCATCCCCCGTTCGGCAGGTTCCGGTCCGACAGGGTATCCGAGCCGGTGCTCCGGCGTGTCCGTGCTTCGTGAGGCGGGCGGCGGCCGGGAGGCCGACAAGGAGCAGGAGACCGGCCGCCACGGCGTAGGCGAGGTGGTGGCCGGACAGGCAGAAGCTGCCGGGGCCGGCGGCGGCGCCGGCATGCGCGATCCGGGCGAGTACCGTGAGGGGCGGTTCCAGCAGGACACTGAGGGTCTGCGGGCGACGGGGCTCAGCACGGACACTGCCCGAGTCGACAACGTCCCGTTCCTCCAGGACGGGGTCGCGCAGGGAGATGTCGTGCGACTTCAGACGGACGCCGTCGGAGTGCACTGGGCCGCCGGCCGAGTCAGCGCCTCCGGAAACCGCACCATCGTGTAGTGCCGATCCCGCCCGGCTTCGGTGCGCTCAAACAGCTCCTGGACCGTGGCCGGGATGAGGGTTGGTGGCACTTCGAGGTCGGCAGCGGGACCGAGGCGTTCTGGAGCGCATAACGGTGCTCAACGAGCTCGGCCTCAAGGGCGTCGGCGCGCTTTTCGGCGATGCACTTTTCGGCGAAGCGGAGGTTCGAGCGGGCCCCTTCGAGTCGTTCCTGAAGGGTCTGGTGTTCGCGGGTGAGCTGTCTGCTGTTCGCGGGTGAGCTGGTGGACGCGGCGCTTGAGGGTGGTTCTCCGTTGTCTGAGGCTCGCTACCACCAGCCGCTGCTCGCGTTCACCGAAATGAAGCCGTCGTATGTCGGCGACAGTCGTGGAAGCACAGCCCCCGGCGGAGCGGCGGGCGGTGGGTGCGGTCACAGCGGCAGGTTCCACCCCGGCCCGTCCTCGCTGCCGACCCACACCCGCTGCCCGTGGCCGGTGATCGTGATGCCGAACTCCTGCTGGTGCGGCGCCCCTGCCGCCTGCCATGCCTCGATCGCTTCCTCGACCTGGTCCCACAGGCGCAGCGGGCCGCGTTGGGTGGCGGTCCAGCCGCTGTTGCCGTGGGGCCGGGTGCGGGCGTGGGAGCCGGTGGCGTGGTCGATGAGGATCTGCTGGTCGCCGGCTGTGATGCGTTCGGCTGAGGGGCGGCGAGTTGGGCGACCCAGGTGCCGGTCCAGGTGGTGATGGCGGCGGGGTCGATCCGCGTGGGGCGTTCGTCGCCGGGCAGGAGGGTGGGGTTCTGGCGCGGGGGTCTGTCATGGGGGCGGGCGATCAGGTGCCCAGGGACTCCAGCTCGGTGCGGTCGGCGGGACGGCCCGTGTCCTGCGCGTCGGCGCCCGGGGTGACCAGTCGCAGCAGGATGCGCCGGGCAGTGGTGGCCTGTTCCGGTGTCAGGCCTCCGTAGGCTCGCTCCGCGGTGCGAGCGATGGCGCCGCGTACCCCGCCGGCGACTTCGTAGGCGGCCTCCGTCAGCGCCCTTCCCTTGCGGCGGCGCCAGGTCTCCAGCAGGGCGTGCGACAACAAGGGGAGCCCGCCCGGTTCGCCGTCGACCTCCTCGATGATCCTTGAGGTCAAGGCACGCTCGACGATCAGGCCCGCACCGGCGGCCGGCTTGACGATCGCCTCCCGCAGCTCGGCCGGGCCCATCGGCCCGACCAGCAGCGTGGCCTCCCGCAGGGCGACGGCCAGGCCGTGGTGGTCCGCGCAGCGGCCGAAGAAGTCCGCCCGTACCGCCAGGACCACCCGTAATCGGCTGTCCGGATCACACGCCGCCAGCAGCAGGTCGAGGAAGGCCGCGCGTTCCGCCGGGTCGGCGCACAGCGTGAACGCCTCCTCGAACTGGTCCACCACCAGCACCGTGTCGCCCGTGCCGTTCCCGGGCGCCATCAGCGCGGCATGGTCGGAGGCGGGCCGCGGGCCCGGAGTGAAGATCCGGATGGCGGCCGGACCAGTGCCCGTCGCGCCCCGGTCCCGGAGCGCCGGAATCAGTCCGGCGCGCAGCAGGGAGGACTTGCCACTGCCCGAGGCACCCACGACAGCGACCAGGCGACGCGAGTCCGCCAGTTCCATCAGGTCGGCAAGGAGACTGCCCCTGCCGAAGAACCGATCCCGGTCACCCGGTTCGAAGCGGGACAGGCCCCGGTACGGCGCATCGGCATCATCACCGTCCTCCGCGGCCACGTCCCGCACCGCGGCGTGCCAACGCCGCTCCCACTCCGCGAGGTCCCCACCACAGGCCTCCACGTAGGCCAATGCCACCGGCAGTGACGGAAGTTGCTGACCTCCGGCCGCCCGCGACAGCGTCGCAACCGAGTACCGGGTACGGCCGGCCATGACCCGGTAGGTGAGGTCTCCCGCTTCCCGGCGTAGCTCGCGCAGCTCCGACGCGAAACGCTGGACCGGCCCGGCGGCCGGATCCAGCGGGCTCTCCTGGCGCCCCATCCTGTGTCCACTCCCCCCTCGGCGACACCACCTGACCGCGTCAACCTACGGGCCGGAGAAAGCCGCAGCAACGGCTTCTCAACGGCCTGTCCCGTTCCAGCGGTCCGCCCGGCCTGCGGAGCGGCGTTTTGTTTCGAGCGGCGAGGAGGGCTGCGCAACAACCGGCCGGGTCCGAAGACTCGAACCGTGCCAACGTGGCGCCGCCACGGAGTTGTCGGCGGTGCGCGGGGACGTCGCAGAGGGTCTTGCGGCACAGGGGAGCGGAAGACCTTGGGACCTCACCGCGCAGCGGCAGGTCCGTGCAACAGCTCTGCACCATCGGCTCGCCCGTCGGGGCAGCCACTCGAATCGAAGGGATCACTGTGGACAAGAACCTGGACCCGGCGGACATCACCATCGTCCGCTCCATCGGCACCACGCCGACGGCCGCCGAGGAGATCCGGACCGGCATCGACGACGACGACGACAACGACCACGGGGGTCACGACGGCTGGCTCGGCGACGCCTGGTGATCACCGGTTCCCGACCGGGGAGGGAAGGGCCGCGTTCGTGGCGTGGCCCTTCCCCCACCGACGCCACCGACGCCACCGGCCATGCCGGTCAACGGCTCCAGCCGGCCGGCGATTTCTCAGCAGGAGAGGCGAGAGCTCGATGACACCTCACACGGACCAGGGGACGCTCACCCACAGCGCGGGCGCGGCCTTTGACCTCGCACGACTCATCCATCCGATGGCCCTGCCGACCTTCCGGAACGAGTACTGGGAGCGGCAGCCGTTGCACATCCGGCGCAACGACCCTCGGTACTTCGCGGACCTCCTGACGCTCGACGACGTGGACCGGCTGCTCAGCCAGTCCGGCCCGGACTTCGGCAACATCCGGGTGATCTCCGAGGGTGTGGAGACCCACGTGTCCGCGCTGGGAGGCGCGTCCGGAGGAGGTTCGGGCATCAACCAGCTGGAGGACATCTACCGGCGGTACCGGTCCGGGGCCACCGTCGTCCTGAACTCGCTGGAGCGTCGCTGGGAACCGCTGACACGCCTGACCTCGGGGATGAGCGCCGAGGCCAACGCCCGGTTCCAGGTGAACGTGTACCTCACGCCCGGCGGGCAGGCCCGCGGGTTCGACCCGCACTACGACACCCACGACGTCATCGTCCTGCAGGGGTACGGCACCAAGCGCTGGCGGCTCTACGGAGCACCGTACGCGCTACCGCTGGAGAGCCAGAAGTACGACCACTCCAGCGAGGTTCCGGAGGTCGAGGAGGAGTTCGACCTTGAGCCGGGAAGCCTCCTCTACCTTCCCCGCGGCACCATCCACGCCGCCACGTCCCACGACACCGCGTCGATGCACCTGACCATCGGTGTGCACCCGGTCCGGATGCCCTCGCTGATCGGTGACGTTCTGCGGGAGGTGGTCCAGGAGGACGAGCGGTTCCGACGAGGCCTGCCCATCGGATTCGCCAACGACGGGAACCTGCAGCAGGAGACACAGGCGGTCTTCGCCGCGCTGGTCGAAGCCCTCACGGCCCGGCTCACGCCCCGGGCGTTGACGGAGAGGGCCGTGAGCCGAACGATCTCCATCGCCCAGCCCGTGCTCCGCGGGCATCTGCACGACCTCGAGAGCCTGCCGGTCCTCGGTCCGAGCACACGAGTGCGGTGCCGTCCCGGCATCCGGTGGGGATTGACGGCCGATCAGGAATCGATCGGGCTGGAGTTCCACGACAAGAGAGTCCAACTGCCGGCTCGGCTGGCCGACGAGGTCAAGTACGTCACCGAGAGCGGGGAGGCGGGGTTCACCGCCGACTCGATCACCGGGAGGCTGGACGAGTCGGGCCGCCTGCTGCTCGTGCGGACGCTGGTCCGCGAGGGTTTCCTCACCGTGGGCTGAGTCAGGACCGGGCACCCGGGGCGGCACTGCCACGGCCCCGCCCGGCGGCTTGTTCCGATCCGTCCGCGTCTGCGGGAACGATGCCGTGGGCGCGGACGGATGGCCCCCGACTCGGAAAGGAAGGATCCTCTTGGCCGGTAGCCGCGACGGCCCGCGACCGGTACGCCTCACCAGGATCACGGGCCTCTTCGCTCCGTACCGGCGGCGTCTGGCCGCCATGCTGGCGCTCGTGGCGGTGGGATCGCTGGTCGGCATCGCGCCACCGTTCATCCTGCGCGAGATTCTCGATGTCGCGCTCCCCCAGGGCCGGGTCAGCCTGCTGACAGGGCTCAGCGCCACCCTGATGGCCTTGATGACGGCCGGCGCGGCACTCGGTGTCCTCCAGGCGTACCTGTCGGTCACCCTGGGCCAACGCGTGATGGACGATCTGCGCAGAGCCGTCTACACCCACCTGCAACGCATGTCCTTGTCGTTCTTCACGGCGACCCGTACGGGAGAGGTGCAGTCCCGCATATCGAACGACATCGGCGCCATGCAGTCGACGGTGACCGGCACCGCCGCCACACTCGTCGCGAACGTGACCGCGTCCCTCGCCGCACTACTGGCCATGACGTCCCTGGACTGGCGACTGACTGCGGGATCGCTCGGGATGCTGCCCTTCTTCCTCTGGATCAGCCGCAGGGTCGGAGCCGAACGTCGTGAGATGGTCGAACGGAGGCAGAACCTCCTGGCCCTGATGTCCAGCCTGATCGAGGAGACGCTCTCGGTCAGCGGATTCCTCCTCGGTCGCACGATGGGAAGGACCGAGACCCTCGTGCAGGAGTTCGCCGGGCGTTCACGGGAGATCGCGGACCTGTCGGTCGAATCGGCGATGGCCGGACGGTGGCGGCAGTCCGCGGTCGCGATCACCATGGCCGCGATGCCCATTTCGCTCTACTGGATGGCCGGCATCTTCGGCGATCACGGCCGGCCGACGGTCTCCGTGGGTACCCTCGTCGCATTCACGACCCTTCAGCAGGGACTCTTCGGGCCACTGCTCGTACTGATGCAGACCGGTGTCGCCATCCAGAGTTCGCTGGCTCTCTTCCAGCGGGTGTTCGAGTACCTCGACCTGGAGGTCGAGGTCGCGGAGCCCCGGGAGCCGATTCCCCTCGTCCACCGGAGGGGCCGGGTGAGGTTCGAGCAGGTGGATTTCTCCTACGCCGGCGCGGATCCCACCCTGCGGGGGGTCGACTTCGACCTTCCCGCCGGTGGGAAACTGGCGGTCGTCGGTGCCACCGGCTCCGGAAAGACCACCTTGGGATACCTGATTCCCCGTGTCTACGACGTCACGGCCGGCCGGATCACCATCGACGGTGTCGACGTCCGCCACCTCAGCTTCGACACCCTGGCTGCGACGGTCGGCATGGTCCTCCAGGACACGCACCTCTTCCACACGACAGTCGCCGACAACCTCCGCTTCGCCAAGTCCGGGGCGACGGAGGATGAACTCGTCGCCGCCGCCAAGGCGGCACAGATCCACGACCTGATCGAGAGCCTCCCGGACGGGTACGCAACCGTGGTCGGAGAACGGGGGTACCGCTTCTCCGGCGGCGAGAAACAGCGCATCGCCATCGCGAGGGCCGTCCTGAGGGATCCGGCGATCCTGATTCTCGACGAGGCGACGAGCGCCCTGGACACACGCACCGAGAGAGCGGTGCAGCACGCGCTCGACGCGCTGTCGGAGGGCAGAACGACGATCACGATCGCCCACCGCCTGAGCACGATCCGAAACGCCGACAGGATCATCGTTCTCCAGGACGGAAGGATCGTCGAGTCGGGCACGCACACAGAGCTCCTGGACAACTGCGGGGCCTACGCGATGCTCTCCAGGGCGAGTAGGGAGGACCGTGGCGAGAAGCCGTTCACCTCCTGACCAGCAGTCCTGTAGAGGCGCGCACCGCGCCGATCCGAAATGTGATGACAAACGAGAACACCGGAGGGCCAGTCACCATGGAAGAGCACCTGCACCCGAATGACATCGTCGTCGTCCGCTCCGTGAATCCGCCCTCGTTCCGTACCGACGACCGGAACCTGGGCCCTTTCGACGACTCCGACAGCAAAGACTCCGGTTACGGCGACATCTGGTGGATCAAGCCCGACGACCGCGACTGAGTACCAGGGGAACGTGGCCGGGCGGTGCCGTAGCCGTCCCCGAGAACCCCGCCTACACCGCCTACACCGCCTGCACCGCCTCCAAGCACGGTGTCGTCGGCCTCACGAAGGCGGCAGGCGCCGACCTACGGCACATCCGGGGTGCGCGTGTCACCGGCAGCCACCACGTCGTGGACGGCGGATACAGCGGTGTGAGACCGGCGTGGGGGAGGACGGCCTGTCGTCCTCCCCCATTTCCGTGCTCGTGGCCCCACAACGGGGTTCTCGGCCTTCGGAGTCGGCGTGACCACCTCCCTTTTCCGGCCCAGCCGTGGGCTGGCGAACAGCCGGTCCTCGGGCTCAAGTTGCGTAGAGCTGCCGACGGCGTTCTCCTGGAGATGTGGTGGCGTAGCGACGAGCGGCAGCCACCTCTGAACGTCGTCTCGTCCCGGTCGCCACAGGAAATGCCAGCCCGGCGAATGGAGGGGCGGCATTATGGCAACAATTCAAATGTCTGGACCGTATTATTACGACACGACCCTATACGTGGGTGGCCAAGGTCTTCTTCCTGGAAATGTTGTAAATTTCTGGGCCGGTTCGTTCGACGACGTCAACGGCGATGTCGTCGTCACGGGCACGCCGGATACAACTCAGCCAGGCGGTACAGTACAGGCCAGGACCGCCCTGTGGGTGCAGGACATGTCTGTCGAGAACGTCCCCACAGTTAACGGAGACATCGTGCTCCATGAATTCTATGTTTGGGCGACATATCGCAACTCCAGTGCAAATTCCATCCGATACTTCACCGCATGGATTGCTTTTATCACTCCGTGAAGGGGTCATCGATGCTCTTGACTGTGATCCATGACCGGAACGGGAACATCCTGAGTGCGGTGGCCCATCCGCAGGGTACGCCGCCATCGGGCCCGCAAATCAAACCTGGACAGTACGTTGCGGACATCGACGTGCCGGAGATTGCGGCAGACCTCGAACCTCCCGCAGTATTCGAACGCATGGCGCGGGTGGTTGAGGGGCACCGTGTTGAGCTGAAGGCAGGAAAAGCCCTCCTGGCAAGGAAGGCGGGCACCACCGGCGCATAAGCCTCGGAGGGCAATTGATGGGTCATGAACGGCCCGCACGGTTCGTGGTCAAGGTGCACAGCCGATGCGATCTGGCCCGCGACCGTCGACGAGCCGTGGAACTGACCCCCGTCCCGGCCCCGGTCCCTTGACCGAGGCCGGGAGGACAGAAGCCAAGCGGCTTCTTCGTCACCCTCAGGTCGCCCAGGGCAGCCGTACCGCCTCGACACCGGTGTCGTTCAGCAGCGCCTCGATGAGGGCCGGAGACCCGGCGACCTGGAGAAGATTCGGTTCCTCGGACATAGGCTCATGATCCCAGTTACGGCCACGGGCCATGCGAGGGGCCCCGGCATCACGCAGCCGCCCCGCCGCTGGGCACGTTCCGGTGTACCTGGCCGGGTATCGGGACATTCACCTCGACAGGCGGGCCTGGAGGACGTCGGCCGGGGCGGGGGCTGGGCGGGGGCGGCGCGCACCAGGAGCACGGCCGACTCTTGGCTCCGCAACAGGAGAGTCTCGGGAATGGCCAGTGGGCCCCCTCCTCGGGAAGGGGCCCGGCGCAACTCCATGAGCTGCGCTTTCGCCTGATTCCGCACCCGGTAGCCTCCCCTCGGGGGTGGTGCGCCGCGACGAGCCGGCGGGCCGCATCGGTGGTCCGCCGGGCCCGTCATGGTGTCAGTGGTCCTGGTTCTCGCCTTGGCGGCCGTCGCCGTCCCGCGCGTGCCCGGTGGTGCGGGCGAAGACCTGGCTGAGGTCCTCCGGGCCCTCGGCGCCGGCGACCAGGTCGCCGCTGGTGGAGCCGAACACCACCGTGTCGCCGCGGGCGTCGACGAACGGGTCGAACGAGGTGCCGTTGGCGAGCGAGCCGCCCGGGGTGCCGGACACCCGTTCGGTGCGCCCGGTGCGAAGGTCGTGGCGGTAGACGTCCGGGCCCAGGAACGGCTGCTGCGGGCCGGCCACCAGGTTGTCGGCGCTGGAGGTGAAGTAGACCCAGCGGTTGTCGGCCGTGATGCGGCCGTGGTCGGAGTTGCCGATGGTGGTGGTGCCCGGCAGTGGGGTGCTGACCAGCTTCACGGCGCCGGTGCGCAGGTCCCGGGCGTAGAGCTCCAGGTGGTTGATGGTGCGGCGCGGCGCGCTGGACGTGGACAGCGAGTAGAGGGCGGTCCGCCCGTCCGGGCTGATGACGGCGTCGCGGGCGGCGCGGACGGGCGCGCCGGCCGGGTCGGTGGCGGCGACCCGCGTGGTGCCGGTGGCCAGGTCGCGGACGTAGTACCCGGCGAGACGCGGTACGGCGAGGCCGGGCCCGGGCGCCGGCCGCGCGTCCGGGACCACGTCGGCGGAGGTGGAGCTGAAGCCGATCGTGCGGCCGTCCGCGCTGATGGTCGGGTTGGTGCCGCCGGACCACGAACCGTCCGGGGCGATGCTGACCAGCCGGGTGGTGCCCGTCCAGCGGTCGGTCACGTAGACCTCGTCGACGCCGAGCGGGTGCTGGTTCAGTGAGGCGGGGCGGTTGGCGACCGCCAGGTCGGTGCGGGTGGAGGCGAAGGCCACGTAGCGGCCGTCCGCGCTGATCGACGGGCTGTTGGCGGTGTACGGGGTGTGGGTGAGCGATCCGTCGCCTGCGGTGATCAGCTCGGTGCGGCCGGTCAGCCGGTCGCGGACGTAGACGTTGTTGTCCCCGATGGGTGTGTGGCCGTCCACCGGGGTACGGTCGCCACTGCCGAAGGCGACGTAGCGGCCGTTCGCGCTGATCGACCCCTCCTCGCTGAACTCGCCCATCGGCGTGCCGTCGGAGAGCACGCTGATCCGCTCGGTGCGGCCGTTGCGAAGATCCCGGACGTACACGTGGGAGACGGTGGAAGGTTGTGTGACCAGATTGTCGGCGGTTGAGGTGAACAGTGCGTAGTGGCCATCGGCGCTGATGCCGAGGCTCTGGCTCGGGCCGTTCGGCTTCGTGCCGTTCAGGCCGACGACGACCTGGCTGGTGGCGCCCCGCGGCGCGGGCCGGGCCTGAGCCGGCGCGGCGCTCAGGGCGAGCACGGCGGCCATGGCCAGGACGGCCCCGGTGCCGGTCAGCCGACGGCCGGCACGGGCTCTGTCGATGCGGATGGTCGGTCGCATGACGGTGTTCCTCCCCTCGTGGAGGCCCGCCGTTCCTCTCCCCGTCGGCGGGCGTGGGGGAGAGCCAAGCGCCGGGCGGGGTGGGCGGTCAACGGAGAGGGGGAAAGAGACCGTAAAATACGTCAACGATCGTATGCCGCAAGGCAATCGAATGGCAAAGCGGTCGGTCCGCACAGGGGCCGGGCGCGGAGGAGCCGGACCGCCCGGGGTGCGGATCCGCCGGCCGCAGCTCCTGGTGAGCACGCCCCGCGCATCCCGTCCGGGCGAACGCCCGACCGCCCTGGTCGGACGCTGCCGATGGGACGAAATTACGGCGCGATACGAACTCCGCGCCTTCCGGGGCCAGTTCGGCGTCTAGGCTGAAGTGCTCGCACCCCGGGGCCGTCTCCGTGGCGGCCCCGGGGTCCAGGCGTTTCGCCTCGTCCCAGGTGCCCCACCACGACGAATCCGGCCCGGGGACGGAGAAGGAAAGGCTGATCACAGGGGTCCTCCCCGGCTGGTTCCGCGCGGAGGAGTCCCACGTCGCCGAGGAGGCCCCATGCCCGACCCCCAGCGCAGCCGCTCCGCTCCCCCCGCCCGACGGCCCCGGCCCCGGGCCCGGCCCCTGCGGCGCACCGTCGCGACCGGCCTCGCCCTCGCGGCCTGCCTGACCGCGGCCGCCGCCGCGGCCCTGCCCGCGCAGGCCGCAGAAGCCACCGGAGGCCAAGCCCGGGGGCTCGACCGCTACTACGGCCAGCACCTCGACTGGCACGGCTGCGTCCTGGGCCCGGACGACCCGGACGGTGCCGCACTCGAACAGGCCGGCGCCCGCTGCACGGAGGTCACCGTGCCGCTCGACTACGCGAACCCCGGCGGACGCACCGTCACACTGGCGCTCTCCCGGATCAAGGCCACCGACACCCGCCACCGGATCGGCGCGCTGCTGCTCAACGACGGCGGCCCCGGCAGCCCGACACTCGGCGCACCGCCCCGGGTGCACGCCGCCCTCAAGGACACCGCCGGCCGCTTCGACATCGTCGGGCTGGACTCCCGCTTCACCGGCCGCAGCGCGCAGATCGACTGCGGCTGGCCCGTCGGCTTCAGCATCCAGTCCGCCGGGACCGGCCGGGCCGGCTTCGAACGCCAGGTCACTCTCCAGCGGGACCTCGCGGCCAGGTGCCGCTCGGCGGTCGGCGACCTGCTGCCGTACGCGAGCACCCGTGACACGGCCCGGGACCTGGACGTGGTGCGGGGCGCGCTCGGCGAGCGGAGGATCTCCTACCTCGGTCTGTCCTACGGCACGTACCTCGGCACGGTGTACACCCAGATGTTCCCCGGCCGCGTCGACCGGATGGTCCTGGACAGCGCGATGGACCCGCGCCACGTCGGCCCCGCGCTGCTCCCGCGCCAGCTGCCCGGACTCGAGCACGCGTTCGCCGACTGGGCGGAGTGGGCGGCGGCCCGCCACGGCACGTACGGGCTCGGCCGCACCCGCGAGGAGGTGACCGCCGGGATCCTGCGCACCGTGGCGGCGGCCGCGAACCGCCCGCTCGTCGTCGGCACCGGCGCCGACGCCTTCGAACTCGACGACTCCCGGGTCCCGGTGCTGCTCTTCGCGGGACTCCAGGGCGACTCCGCCCCGGAACGGGCCTCCCTCGCCGAGCAGGTGGCGATGCTCGCCGAGGCCGCGAAGGGCCGGCCGGTCACCCCGCCCGCGGACACCACCGCCCTGCTGCAACTCCTGTTCAGCCCGCAGGGATCGCCGGACGGCAGCGCCATGCAGGCCATCGCGTGCGCGGACGGTACCGCCTCCCCCGACCCCGAACACTACTGGCGCGAGATCGAGCGCGGTCGCGCCGAGCACCCGCTGTTCGGCCCGCTGCTCGACAACATCAACCCCTGCGCCTTCTGGGGCGCCCCGCGCGAGGCCCCCACCCCGGTACGCCGCGACGCCCGGGCGCTGATCCTCGCCGCCACCGGCGACCCCCGTGCCCCCTACCGCGGCGGCGTAGCCCTGCACGACATGCTGCCCGGCTCGCGCCTGCTGACCCTCCAGGGCGCCGACCAGCACGGCCTGTACGGGATCTACGGCAACCCGTGCGTGGACGACACGGTCAACGCCTACCTGGCCGGCGGACGCCTGCCGGACACCGACCCGACCTGCACCCGCCAGTAGCCAGCCGCCCACGGTGCGGGCCCACGGACGTCTCACGGGCCCGGGCGGTCCACCCAGTCACCCTGGTAGTCCTGCCGGCTCAACGCCACCAACTGGTC